>CAIPGK010000031.1 GCA_903864575.1 uncultured Chloroflexota bacterium | reverse complement strand
GTTCCCGGAGGTCCCGAATGTTCCCCGGCCTGCGTCGAACCGGCGTTGCGCGTCGATCCGCCGGTCCCGGAGCCCCCATCTGCACGGTCCATGCCAGCGGTACGGGGCCGTGCCCGCCCAGTTCCCGGCGGGGTCAGCCAGCACCACCGCTCCGGGTCGCGGTTCGCGCCATTCGGGGTCTGCGCGCGGGCGTGCGACGCCGGGTCCGCCTCCGGTTCGCCGGGGGGGCTTGCGGCTGAGGCGCGGTGCAATTCCGGATGGATCCTGAACGTCCGCGGGCTTCGCGCGCTCGACGGACTCAGGTGATTCGCTGGCGGGGCGAGACCCCGGCGGGCTTCGCCCCGGCGCCGCCCTGCATGAATCGGGGAAAGCGGCCTGCCGCTCTCCCCGCTGCTGATTGGACATTCGCGGTTCGCGGCTAGCGGTAGCAGCCGTCGGGAGCGCAGTAGCGCGCCTGCTTCGGGCAGCAGCCGCGATACTTGTCGCAGCACTTCGGCGCGCGCTTTGGGCAGCACCCGTGCTTGCAATAGGAGTAGCAGCGTTCGCCGTCCACGTCTGAGGCCTGGGCCACGAGCGGAACGAGGCCATATCCGCCGACGATGCCGACGGTGACCGCCGCCACGAACTTGCGCCGGGATGCGGGTTCCTTGCTCAACTCCTTGACGTAGTAGTCGAACCGATGCTTTACCATCATGCGACCTCCCTGAGCGTCAGCAATGCCCCGCCGGAACCGCGAGGTGCGCCCGGAATGTGTCCAGATACGAGCGCATGATACCGAGATACCTCAACTGTGGCCACACATAAGGCGTATAATGGGTAACAGCGCGACACATATGCGACGAAGGTAGGGCTTCCCGTTCGTTCGGATGCCGAGCTCGGTGTGCGTCCTATAGACTCAGCGAGCCCGGCGACCGCTTCGGGCCAGGCGCACCGGGAGCATGAAGGGTCATGGCCATCGATCATCCAGGAGACCTGTTCGGGTTCCCCCCTGCCCCCGGTTTCGGATTCGTGTCCGGCGGGCCCAGCGTGCGCCTGCTGCGGGAAGAGTCGGCGGCCCATCCCTTCGCCCTCGCGGTCGCGGCGGCATGGAGTTGCTACGGCGGCAAGCCGGCAAAGGTCGAGAACGTCCTTTCGCTGATCGGCCCCGCGCCGGATGGCCAGGACCCGGACAAGGCCGCCGCGCGCGCGGAGCGCCAGGAGCGCGCGCTTCGACTTTATGCCGATCTCTTCGCCGCCGGGCATCACACCACGCTTCAGCACGCCACGTTCGTTTTCGTGCTGGACGACGTGTCGCGGCTGGCCATCTGGTCATTTTTCCACTCGCACCCGTTCTACAACTCCGAGCAGGTCTCGCAGCGCTACCGAGAGGTGTCGGGCGACCGGATGGTGGTTCCCGATCTGCCGGGGCCGCAGCGGGCGATCTACGACGCGGCGATCGAGCGATCCATCGCGGGTTACCGTCGGCTGGGCGATCTGCTGGCCCCGGATATGGCGGGGCGATACGCGGAGGTCTTCCCCTCGCGGGTGAAGGCGTCCAGCGAGTCGGCCCGGCGCCGGGTGGCGGATGCGGTGCAGAAGCGGTCACAGGAGGTCGCGCGCTACGTGTTGCCGCTGGCGACTCCGGCGCACCTCTA
This sequence comes from uncultured Chloroflexota bacterium, assembly GCA_903864575.1. Classification (GTDB taxonomy): domain Bacteria; phylum Chloroflexota; class Chloroflexia; order Thermomicrobiales; family UBA6265; genus CADCWF01. Next base: position 1,298 of record CAIPGK010000031.1, on the reverse strand, counting down.
TCACACGGTCAACGCGCTGACCCTGCTGCGGTACTTCGTGCTTGCGAACGGGCCGGACGCGCCGTCCGAGGTTCGCAGGATCGTCAACGAGATGGTTCGGCAGGTGCTGGAGGTGGATCCGTTCTTCCTCGGCGCGCCGGGCTACCCGCTCGATCTGCGGCCCCTCGCGGCCGAGGAGATGCCCGAGGCGCGCGCGCTCGCGTCGTTGCGGGCGGCGGTCGATCTCGGACCCGACGAGAGCCAACGAGCGATCCGCGAGTTCGACGCCGCGCTCGGCCCATGGGAGAACAGCCGCCTCGCCAGTTGGCCGGAGGATGGCGAACGGATCATGGCCGACGCGGTCCGGGCAGTGCTGGGCGTCACCGGATCGGCGATGAGCGACGCGGACGCGATCGCCGCGGCGCTCGACGGCTCGCGCAACCCGGCGCTCGGCCATGCGCTGTACCTCGGGATGCATTCAAAGCTCATGCAGACCGCGAATCATGTCACCTTCACCTTTCGCAAGCGGATCAGCGGCGCGGAGGACGCGCAGAACCAGCGGCACCGGGGCACGCAGTCGAGCGGCCCATTGCTGCTGGCCCACCAGATGCGGGAACCGGATGCGATCGTGCCGTGGGCAGTCCGGCGGAACCCGGCGGCGCTCGCCGAGTACACGGAGACGGTCCGCGCGCTCTGGGATGCGAAGAACGCCCTGCTGGACATGGGCGCCCCGGCCGAGGCGGCGCTGTACCTGCTGCCGAACGCGCACCGGGTCCGCTTCTTCGAAAGCGGGTCGCTATCGAACTACTACTGGAAGTGGATCAAGCGCCTCTGTTACGACGCGCAGCGGGAAATCTTCGAAACCGCGCGGGAGGAAGTGGCGCAGGTGCGCGAGGCGCTGCCGGAGATCGGGCGCTGGGTGGATGGTCCCCCGTGCGTGATGCGCGCTCGTGCGGGAACGACGCCCATCTGCCCGGAGGGTGAGCGTTTCTGCGGGATTCCGGTGTGGCGGGGGTATGAGTTCGCTACGCTCGATGACCGTCGCGTGATGTAGTCGGCGGCCCGGGGCGCGACTTCGCTGCTTCCCGCCATTCGTTCCTCGCTGGATTGCCGATTCCGCCAACGGGTTTCCCGGAGTGGCCTGCATCGTTGGCATGGCTTCTGCGTTGATCGTGAGCAGGACGCGTGGCGGGTCCCCTTCCCTTCCCTCCCGCCTGCGCCCCCGCAGCCCAGCCGACCCCCCGGCCATCCCCCGGGGGGTCGGCGTGTGTCCTCGACAGGGCGGGGCGGTATCCTCTGCCGGTGAATGGACGCGGGGT
>CAIPGK010000030.1 GCA_903864575.1 uncultured Chloroflexota bacterium | reverse complement strand
GCGGCGGGAGACAGCCAGTCCGGCGTCAGGGCTGCCCGGGTCACAGCTCCTGGATGGCCACATAGAACCGGGTGTACCACTCGTCGTAATCGTCCAGCGCTTCCTTGCCGTTGCCCCAGCGGTGGATCAGGATCCGAAACCCGAGCTCGGGACAGTCGCAGGAGACGATCCGGCCCTCGTGCATGCTCTGCTCGCCCATGAGCTCACGGACGACCGCGCCCGGGTCGACGTAGTCGTCGTTGTAGGGCCGATTGCGAAGTTCCACCCTTGCCGTTGGATACCCAACCTCAGGGTTGAACAGGCTGACCCACGCGAAGGGGTTGGGGTTCGATCCGGATGGCCTGACGTAGATCGACGCCTTGACGGTGAACCCCCAACTCGCATTTCCACCGTTCCAATCGCACTCGGTTCCCGGAGAAATCGCGACCGTGTTTACGTCCATGGTGAAACGTGTCTGGTTGCCGCACTTGGCGATCACGTCGTTCGCGAACATGCGCACCTGCCCCTTCCGTCCAGGCGTTCCGCAGGGCCGGGGGAAGCCCCGGAACATGCCACAACCCACCTGCGTCGCCACGTGCTTCTGTCTGGTTTCACGATCGCCACGCCGGACATTACCGGTAGACCTCGATCGTGGCGTAGAACCGGCAGTACTCCTCGTCGTGCTCATCCTCGGCGATCGTGCCATCGGTCCAGCGGTGGATGTTGACGCGGACCACTCCGTCATCGCAGGAGACCTTGCCATTTTCGGAGAGGTCATGATTCTGGAGCAGGTAGCGGTCCCTGCTGTCCCCGTTGGTCCCGGAGACGAGGCGGTAGACGCTCACCTCTGGCGTGCCGATTTCATCGTTGTCGAAATCAATCCCGTAATGCCAGCTTCCCGGGAACCAAACCTTGTCCGGGTAGATAACGAGTCGAAGGTCGGTCAGGTAGTGCTCAGGAGCGATGGCCCGGTTGAAGCCGCTCTCCTCATGAGGCTTGAGCGGGATCACCCGGGCACGGCTTCCGTACGTGTGGAACCGGACCGAGACGTCGTACCAAAGATCGCTGCGGAAGTTCGCCACCACGTCATCGGCGAACATCTGCGGTGGGCGCTGGTGGGAGCGGCGCTTTCGGCGGCGGCGCCTGGCCTCCGTCGTGGCGGGGGGTTCGGCAGCGGACGAGGACCTCACGGCAAGCCCGATGGCGGACGGCACGAGCACCCCCGCCGCCGTGCGAAGGAACTGCCGGCGGCCGGCCGCCGGCGCGGACGCTGTGGATTCGGTGGACTCTGTGGTCTCCACGGATTCGTTGAACATGGTCGAAGCTCCCTGACAAAGGTCGTTCAGGCCCGGAAGATCGAGACCTCGAATCGGCAGTACTCCTCGTCGTAGTCGTCTTCCTCGATCTTGCCGTCCTCATGCCGATAGATCTGGATGCGGACGATCTTGTCGGTCCGGGTCACCGAATGGCCTTCCTTCAGGCTCAGGTTGTCAGCCATGACGAGGTCGAGCTTCGACTCCGCCAACCGTGAGATGCTCACATCGGCACTCCCGATCTCCGGGTTTTCGAGCACGACGCGGTACTTGTAGGCCGTGGAGCCGACCCTGAAGCTGAGAATGTCGATGGCAAGATCGGTTCCGTAGTAGGTTGGGTCGATGTTCTGGTTGTACCTGCTCCGGTTGCCGGGATCACTGGACACGTGGTTGCCTGACGTGAACGTGGACGTGAAATAGAGCCCGAGCCGATCCTCGGTACGATTCCAGACGTTGGCGACGACATCATCAACGAACATCTGGGGCGGCTTCCGGCGCGGCTTGCGGCGGCGATGCTTGCGCTCGACATCGATCGCCGATGCCGGGGAAGCGACCAGGCCGACGCAGGCGGGAACCAGCAACCCGGCAGCGGAACGAATCACCTGGCGGCGGTCGGGTTTCATGAGCATTCCTCACCTCTCCATGCGGATGAACACGTATTCGGAAAGCAGCCAGGTCTCATTTCCGGGACAGGGTGACGATGAAGCGGCAATACTCCTCGTCATACCCATCCTCGCCAATCTTCCCATCGCGTTGGCGCTCGACATGGATCACCAACCCGCCGTCGTTGACCTCCAGGCTGGTGTCCTCGGAGATGTCCACATTGTCGGCAAGCGTGCGGCTGACGTTCCAGCGTCCTCCCGGGTAGGAACCACGGAGAATCGTCACGTCCGGTACGCCGACTTCATGGTTTTCACACCAGACCAGGCAGGTCTCGTTCGAGCCTGCCGGCAGGAAGTAGAGCCAAAGGTCCAGCCGATAGGACGATGTCGGCATCCGATAGTTGTATCCGGAGTCCTCGCCCGAGCGGATGGTCGCGCCGAGCGAAAGGGTTCCCTGCTGGCTGTTATGCATTCCGATCTGTACGGGTTGCCCAGACCGGTTGCGAAAGTTGACCACCACATCGTCGGCAAACATCTGCGGAGGCCGGTGGTGGGGGCGGCGCGATTTCCGGCGAGACCGCCTCGCGTCAACGCCGCTCCCGGTAAGGAATACGGCTCCGGCGAGCGAGGCGGCAAGCGTTCGGCGTGTCGGCATGGGTGGGAATCCTTCTCCGCGCCGAGGGCTCAGCGCGGACTCATGGAGACGAAGAATCGGGTGTACCACTCGTCTTGGCCGTCGAGGTCTTCCTTGCCATTGGACCAGCGATGCACATTAAACGTCCAGAACTCGTCGCTGCGGACCATCCGCACCCCCTCGCCCATGTTGACGTTGTCGGCCAGCGTCTCCTTGACGTTCCAGGGATCTCGTCCCACGTCCACATATCCGTACTCGATCAGAACATCCGGGGTTCCAATCTCGTAGTTCCTGCACCGGATGCGGTACGTGCGGGTGGAAGGATCGTTCTCGGCTCCGGTGCGGATGAACAGAATCGCGTCCAAGGTCAAGTGCTCCACCGGGAAATGCTCCATCCACCCGGTCTCCTTGCCGGCCGCCACGGGCTTGAAGTTCCACAGATTCTCTGCGAAGTAACTCCGGTACCAGTACTGGAGCGACTGGCTCGACCCATTGCGGAACTTGATGATCGTGTCGTTCGCGAACATCCCTGGCCGCCCGGGCCGACGGCCGCGGTGGCGCTTTGCTCTGCGCCTCGCGTCCGCATCCTCCGCAGTGCCCGCCAGCAGCCCAGCCGGCAGGAGCAGCCCCCCCGCTGCCGCCAGCACCGACCGCCGGGTCCGAATCTCCTCGAGATCATGCGCGCCGTTGGCGTTCATCCGTTTCTCCCATCTCGGTTGCCGGGTCTGCAGCCCGGTCAGGCGAAGGACATGGTGACGAAGAATCGCGTGTACCACTCGTCGTAATCGTCCAGCGGTTCCTTGCCATTGCTCCAGCGGTGAACCTGAAACCGGTATCCGCGGTGGGTGATCTCGAAGGTCGTGTTTTCATCCATATCCCGTTCTCCGGAGATGTCTTGCCAGGAGGAGCCTTGCATCCAGGCGATGCGAACGTCCGGCGTCCCGATCTCGTGGTTCTCGCACCAGACCCGGTAGGTGGGGTCCTTGTGGCCATAGTGCCGGATAAAGAGATACGCATCCGTCTCGAGCGACATGGGGCGCATCCCGGCGGCGAAGCCCGATTCCGCTCCGGCTCCGACCGAGACGATCTTGCCTGTATAGCGGCGCCCAAGTGATGCGTCCGGATAGTCGCTTTGGCCATGAATCTCGAGCGTCTCATGGATCGCGTTGCGGAAGTTGATGATGGTGTCGTTCGCGATCATGCCTGTCAACTCCATCCGTTCAGGCGATGCTGTGGCCCGGCGCCCATCCCCGGACCGTGTCGTTCAGCGTCCGGTTCGCCCCGTGGTTCCGACGTCCTTCATGGCCGCCGCGCCAGTCGTCATCGGCCGCGCTCGATGTTGATGAAGAACCGGCAGCACGCTGCGATCGTGCCATCGGTTCAGCCGCGGAGCCTGTGCCACTCGGCGCCGTCGTTGCGGGCGCCGATGATCGGGGCGTTCACGACGTTCCCGGTGGGGCCGGCCCGCGGCGCAAGCGGCGGGAGACAGCCAGTCCGGCGTCAGGGCTGCCCGGGTCACAGCTCCTGGATGGCCACATAGAACCGGGTGTACCACTCGTCGTAATCGTCCAGCGCTTCCTTGCCGTTGCCCCAGCGGTGAACCACGATCCGCAATCTGTTATCCCGATCCGCCACGCTGATGGTGTCGTTCTCGTCCATCTCGCGCGAGAAAAGCGTGGAGCCAAGTTTATATGTCGGGATGCTAGCGTCCCCTTCGGGTGGCAGCCATTGTTCGTACCACACCCAGCCAGCGCTAATGGTCACCTTGGGTGTGCCGACCTCCCAGTTACGGCAGTGGACCATGGTCAGCGGACGGCGTTCGCCGCTGTATCCGGGGTGCCAGATCCAGACGTTCGAAAACGTCCGAAACCATTTCGGCTCCCATCCCCAATTCCATCCTGACTCCGCCCCGGGTTCGAGACCGAAGCCGAGCCCAACCCCCTCAGCAAAGCCATCCAGCGTGTGGCTGTCGTGCGGGACGGTGCGACCCTCCAGTCTCCTGCCGGTTTGGTTGCCCAATTTGGTGATGACGTCGTTCGCCCACATGTCGTCCTGCTCCTTCTGGCATGTCGCGGCTCCGGTGCGGGTCCCGTTCACGCACGCACCAGACGCACTGGCGCGCAGCATGTAACCGCAGCGGGCGTCAAAGCCGCCCGAGCTTGCAAATCACTTCTTCTTCCGACGCTTTCCGCCAGTCCGGGTACAGCAGTTGACGTATCGAAGGTTGAGCGCGGAAAGCTTCGAGCCGCCGCTGGCCGCGCCCATCACATGCACCTGCGAACTTCGGCCACCCAGCATTTCCACCTTTGGCAGCGTCAGCACCACCTCCGACGTTCCCGCGACGCGAACCTGCAACTCGTACACACCGCGACGCATCAGCCGCGGCGCGCTGGACGTTCCGTAGCCGATGTTCCGCGCGAGCATTTTCCCGTCGCCCGTGACGATGTCGACCGCCGGCGCGCCCATTGCCAGGTGCACCGCGTTGAACCGCGCAGCGCCCTTTTTCCCCGTCGGCTCGCGGTCGATCGGATAGGCGATCCCCGTCGCCGGTGGGGTCATGTCTCCATTCAGCCCGAACGCGCCGACAATCGCGAATTCGGTCGCCGTGCACTTCTCGAGCTTGATCTCCTGCTCGAAGATCGGGGCAAGCAGTCCCGCCCCGGGCTCAGTCACGGTGACCGTAAACTGGTAGTTCGGCATCCGGGTCAGTCCGGTTGTGCTCCCGAACGGGACGCTCTCGAAGAACAGCAACCCCTCGAGCCAGATGTCCACCGGCCCCTGTCCGGGCGCGGCGTGCAGGAATTGGAGCACCGTCAGGCGGTTGCTTCCGTCATCACAGCAGCTGTGACAGCGGTTCTTGCCTTTTTCCTCCTCGACTGGCGCTTCGGCAACCGCAGCCACGGTCGCGGCCGCGGCCGCGGGAACCAGGGTTATCCCTGCGCCGGCAAGACCCATGGCCGCAAGCGCCGCGCGCCTGCTGGCCCGAGCCTCAAGCGCAGCGATGAGGTCCTCCTGTCGTCGTTCATTCATATCCTGCTGCTCCTTTCACGCTCCCCGACATGAAGTTCGTCCCGGTCCGGGGAACCGGGTTGTTCCATCTTCCCGCTGCATGAGCGACAAAGATTCGGCCCACGGTGGGCGGCGGGTAGGCCCGTCCCTGGAACCGATGCACCCGCAAATGGCGCCGTATCCCTCCCTACCCTGATCGTATGGCGGAGCCGCGATACCGGAACGCGGGAACCTGGCGCCGGTCAGCCGCGGCCTGCCAACCGGAAGACGGACCACGCTCCCAACCTTCGCTGGACTGGCCCGATGCGCGACACGTCATGCTGCGGCGTCCCGCGTCCACGCCCACCGGGGACATCGGACGGCGTCGCCCGCCGCGCGATTGCCTTCTCGAGGGAACGGCGCGGCCTGCGCTCGCGCCTGCTCCCCCGCGATCGCCGAAGGTTCACCCATGATGGTCCTGCGTCCTTGCCCTGACACGACGAGCGAATTACCCTCCCAAGGGTAATCCAGGTTCAAGACGATAGTAGTGTTAATGTAATACGGAACCGTAACATGCAAGCAACACGTTCCGGCCCGATGGTCATCGACTGCCACCCTCGGAGCGACGCCCCCGACAGGTCGCCACGTAGCGCTGACGTGACCGGACAGGTTGCAAGTCGGCTGCTTGCCAAAAACCGACCGATCGCCACCATGAGCGGGTGCCTGATACCCCTCGACGACCTGCGCCACCGCACGGCAGCCACGCTGCCGGTGATCACCGCCGAACTGGCCGCTGACCGCGATCCCGTTCATCGCCTTCCCGGCTTCCCCGTCGACCCAGCCAGCTTGGACGACGACCTCACGGCCACCGGCTACGCCTTCAGCAGCATCGATGAGGAGGGCTTCAGCGTCACCCTCGGCTCGGCCACGCTCACCAGCTGCACGGTCACCGGCAACACGTCTCACGGCTGCAGCACAGTCCAGGGCGGGCTCATCCTTGCCGACACCACGGTCTCCGGCAATTCCCATTCCGAGTATGGCGGCGGCGTGAAGGTGAAGGGATTGACCGACCACGGCATTCTCAGCATCACCGGGTCCACCCTCGTTACTGGCAACACCGCGCCCGTGGGCGCCGGCATTGCGACCGTGAACAGTCTGGTCGGCGGCGCGAGCACCGCCAGCGTCTACGGCAACACCGGCGCCGACCAGTGCGCCACCTCGTACGACGAAGCCACCCGGACGACCGTCGCTACCTGCGTCTTCTAACCATCCACGCCGGCCGGGAGGAGAGCCACCCCTTGTTCATCCGGTGTCCCCGGTCGGACAGGCGGACCGAGTCTCCAGCTACGCGCATCCCCCCGGCTCGGTCACCGTCACGGTGAACCGGCAGCCGGGCATCTGGTTCAGTCCGCTCGTGCTCCCGACCGGGACGGATCCCGACGTCCTTGACCTGACAGGCCGCTGCCCGGATGCTTCCTGAAAACCGACCGATCGCCGCCAGGAGTGGATTCCCCATGCCCATCGACGACCTGCGCCAGCGCACGGCAGCCATGATGCCGGAGATCACCGCCAATCTCGCCGCGCTGACCGCGATCCCCTCGATCGCGTTTCCCGGCTTCCCCGCCGAACCGGTGCTGGAAGCGGGGGAGATGGTGGTGGATCTGTTCCGCAATGCCGGGGTGGAGAACGCGCGGCTGGTTCCGGTGGAGGGCGGCTATCCCGCCGTCTGCGCCGACGTTCCCGGCCCCGCCGGCTCCCCGACCGTGCTGCTCTACGCCCACTACGACGTGCAGCCTGCGCCGATGTCGCAGGGGTGGACGTTGGAGCCGTTCAACCCGGTGATCAAGGATGGCCGCCTCTATGGGCGCGGCGCGGCCGACGACAAGTCGGGCGTGATGATGCACGTTGCGGTCATGCGGCTGTTCGGCGGCAAGCCGCCCTGCAACGTCAAGATCCTGATCGAGGGCGAGGAGGAGACGGGCAGCAATCTCGGCCCCTTCTGCGAGGCCCACCCCGACCTCGTCGCCTGCGACGCCTTCATCATCGCGGACGGCGGCAACAGCCGGGCCGGTCACCCGGAACTGAACGTGGCCCTGCGCGGCGTGGCCACGGCGAAGGTGACCGTCCGCACGCTCAACAACATGGTCCACTCCGGGGCCTACGGCGGGGCCGCGCCGGATGCGCTGATGGCCCTTGCGGTCATCCTCTCGCGCCTGCTGGACGAGAACGGCGATGTGGCGATTCCGGGGCTGCACCGGTGGGAGTGGGACGGCGCGGACATGGCGGAGGCGCAGTACCGGGCTTCGGCGGGGCTGCTGGAGGGAGTCGGGCTGATCGGAACCGGTTCGCTCGCCACCCGCCTCTGGACCCGCCCCTCGGTGACGGCCATCGGCATCGACGCGCCGCCGGTGAAGGGCGCGTCAAACTCGCTGATTCCCGAGGCGTCGGCCAAGATCTCGCTGCGGCTGGCGCCGGGGTCCGATCCGGTCGCGTCGCGGACCGCGCTCGTGGCGCACCTCACGGAGAGCGCGCCGTGGGGCGTGCAGGTGGAGGTCGAGGCGGGCGAGGTCGGCAACGCCTTCCGGGCCCCCGCGGGCGGGCGGATCGACGCCGCGGCGCGGGATGCGATGCGCGAGGTGTTCGGAGCTGAGGTCGTTTCCACGGCCTCAGGCGGATCGATCCCGCTGCTGGGCACGTTGCAATCGCTGGTTCCCGGTGCGGAGTTCGTCGTCTGGGGCGCGCAGGAGGGCGAACGCTCCGGCGCGCACGGCCCGGACGAAAGCCAGGACCTCGCGGAACTGGAGCGGATGATCCTCTCCGAGGCGCGGTTCCTGGAGGTGCTCGGCGGATAGATCCGCAACGCCCCGCGAGCGGCCCCGGCTCAGTCCCCGGCAGACGGCGGCCCTCCCATCGGTGAGGGCCGCCGTGGAGCGCGGCCGGATGCGCCGGGGGCGTTGCCCCCCCTACTGCATCACCCGCAAATCGCGCGGGGCGTGGTTGATCTTGCGCGCCCCGTCCGGGGTGCAGACCACCGTGTCCTCGACACGGACCCCGAAGCGGCCGGGGAGGTAGATGCCCGGCTCGTCGGAGAAGACCATCCCGGCCTCCAGCGGCAGGGAGTTTCCCTGCACGAGGTAGGGCTCCTCGTGCAGCGAGAGCCCGAGACCGTGGCCGACGCGGTGGATGAAGTACTCGCCGTATCCTGCCGCGGTGATGAGATCGCGGGCAGTGGTGTCGAGGTCCTGGCAGGCGACGCCCGGGCGGGCGGCGGCGAGGGTCGCCTCGTTCGCCTCCAGCACGATCTGGTAGATGCGGGCGAATTCCGGGTCCGGCTCGCCGCCGGTCCAGACGGTGCGGGTCACGTCCGAGTTGTATCCCTCGAGGGTCCCGCCCCAGTCGAAGACGACCGCCTCACCCGGCTGAATCACCCGGTCGCCGCCGCCGTGGTGGGGCGAGGCCGAGAAGGGACCGCTGCCGGCATGGCAGAAGCCGGGGCCAAGGCCCATATCGGTCGTGACCTCGACCAGCCGCCGCATCGCCTGCCGCTCGGTCAGGCCGATGATGCGCTCGTCGAGGAAGCGGACCCACGCCTCGTCGGTGAGGCGCGCGGCCTCCTCCAGCACCGCGATCTCGTGGGCGTCCTTCACCATCCGCAGTGGCCGCAGGACCGGGGTCGCCTCGACCCACGACGCCTGCGGCAACGCTCCCTGCAGACGCAGCACGAAGGCCGCCCGCAGGCTCTCGGTGACGGCCACGACCGGCGCGCCCCCGCCCATCACGCTCGCGCAGCGGGCGGCGGGATCGTCGGCCTCGCCCCAGCGGTGAATTGCGAGCAGGTCGGCGATGCCGTCCAGCAGCGGCGCTTCCAGCACCGGCACCACCCAGGCGGGCTTCCCGGCGGCAGGGAGCAGCAGCACGGAGAGGCGCTCGCTGTCATGCCCGCGCAGGCCGGTGAAGTATTGAAGGTCGCTGCCGGGACCGACGATCAGCCAGTCGATCAGGTTCGCGGCAAGCAGCCGCTGGGCGCGCTCCATGCGGGCGGCGTGGGTGGCGAGCGGGGTCACGGGCAGGGACATCCTCGGCTCCTGTCGAATCGGTCGAAACGGCGGCTTCACGTCCGGGATTGTCGCACGGAAGCTGAGCGTTTCCTGAGGAAAGGTTGATTTACACGCCAGTGATGCCCCCTCGCGGTATGATCCGGTTACCTGGCCAACGATGGCCGCAGATGACGCACGAGCACCGGAGGCGCCCCATGCCGCAGTTGACCCGTCGAGACCTCAATCGTTCCCTGATGATCGCCAGCGCGGGCGCTCTGCTGCCCCGCCTCGCCGCCGCGCAGGACGCAACCCCGGAGGCCGCGCCTGCCGGCGAAGCGATCGTCTCCGCGAAGCGCGATGAGTGGACCGCAGCCTACAAGGAAACCGTCACGCTGACCGCTCCTGAGGGCCCTGGCGGCACCTACCTCGACGCGGGAGTGTCCGATATCCAGTCCCTGCAGCCCTTCCTCGCCGAGGAGGCCGAGACGCTCGGCGTCGTCGGCCTCATTTTCGAGCAGCTCGTCGGCAACGACCCTGAGACCGGCAAGCCCGCGCCCAATGGCCTCGCCGACTATTGGGAAATCGCCGCGGATGGCCGCACCTACACCTTCCACCTGAACGAGAACGCGAAGTGGCACGACGGCGAGCCCGTCACCGCCGACGACGTGGTGTTCTCCTTCGACGCCCTCGCCGACGAGGCCACCGGCAGCGTGTACACCTCCATCTTCCTCGACGCGGTGGAGAGCTGGAAGGCGATCGACGAGCACACCGTCGAGATGGTCGCCAAGGAGCGCCGGTTCGACTTCCTCTACTCGCTCACTGCCTTCATCGTGCCGAAGCACATCTGGGGCGAGGTGCCGTTCGCGGAGTGGGCAACCGATCCCGGCGCGACCGGAGACGACCCGGCCCGCGTTGTCGGCTCCGGCCCCTTCATGTTCGGGGAGTGGAAGCAGGGCGAATCGGTCACCCTCACCCGCTACGACGACTACTATGGCGAAGTGCCCTACCTCGAGCAGTACACCCGCGTCATTTGGCCGGACCAGGACGCGGTCTTCAACGCTTTCCTCAATGGCGAACTCGACGTCACCAGCCTCGAGCCGGCGCAGGTGCCGCAGATCGAGGGCGTCGAGGGCGTCACCATGTTCGAATACCCGACCCGCGGCTTCACCTACCTCGAGTTCAACCTCGATCCCGAAGTCACCACCATGTTCGAGGACAAGCGGGTCCGGCAGGCGATGATGTACGCCCTCGACCGCCAGTCCATTGTCGATGACATCCTGCTCGGCTACGCGGAGGTCGCCAATGGCCCGCAGCCGGTCGTCTCCTATGCCTACGCGCCGGATGAAATGACCACCAAGTACGGCTTCGACCCGGAAAAGGCGAAGGCGCTGCTGGAGGAGGCAGGCTGGACCGACAGCGACGGTGACGGCATCGTCGACAAGGACGGCGTCGCCATGAGCTTCGAGTACCTCTACCCCTCCGGTTCCCCGACCGGCGACCAGATCGCCGCCTACGTGCAGGATGCCTGGAAGGCGGTCGGCATCGACGCCCAGCCGCGCTCGCTCGAGTTCCCGGCGCTGATCGAGGCGACCACCACCGACCCGACCTACTCCGTCGCCGCCTACGGCTTCAGCTGGGACGCCACCTTCATCCAGGACGCCATGTTCGGCTGCGCGCAGTACCAGGTCGGCTTCAACGACATGCGCTACTGCAACCCCCCGCTCGACGAGATCAACGCCGAAGCGAAGGTCACCTTCGACGACGCGGCGCGGCGCGACCTCCTGATCGAGGCCAGCAACATCGTGAACGAGGAACTGCCGGTCCTCGTCCTCCACTTCAGCAAGGCGCTCGGCGCGGCCCACGACCGCGTCCAGAACATCGCCCCCAACACCTGGGGCGGGATTCCGTTCAACTACCGCTGGATCAAGGAGTAAATCGGGTTACAGGGGCCTATGGGCTTATGGGCTTACAGGCTTCTGAGGCAATC
>CAIPGK010000029.1 GCA_903864575.1 uncultured Chloroflexota bacterium | reverse complement strand
CGGCCGCCCGCCGTCACGAGGTCACGCCCGATCCGGGCAGTACCGGCGTGGAAGATGAGCGACCCCTCAGCTTCCGCGCTCTCCACGCCTACGATCGACGCGCCAGCCTCCGGTTTGGCCGGATACCCGGCCGCTGCCAGCGTGACGCATACCGCCGCTCCGGCCTTCTGCCAGATGGCGGTCTCGATGAGGCTCCCTCTCGCGCAGGAAAGCATGGCTTGCGCGAGGTCGCCCTCGATCAGCGGAACAATCGCCTGCGTCTCGGGATCGCCAAATCGACAGTTGAACTCCAGCACCTTGATCCCGGCGGGCGTGACCATCAATCCCGCGTACAACGCCCCCCGGTATGGGCGGCCGATTGCCCGCAGGCCATCGACAGTCGGCTGCAAAACGCGCTCGACGGCCTCACGCAAGATCGGGTCGTCGGCTTCAAGCACCGGAGCGAACGCGCCCATGCCTCCCGTGTTCGGACCCTGGTCGCCATCCAGAAGCCGCTTGTGATCGCGCGCCGACGGCAGCACCTGGATTCGTTCCCCATCGCACAGGGCGATGACGCTCAACTCACTGCCTTCGAGGAACTCCTCGATAACGACACGCGCGCCCGCAGCGCCGAATCGGCCACCGAGCGCCTCTCTGACCGCCTGCTCGGCCTCCTCCCGGGTGGCGCAGATGGTGACACCCTTGCCGGCAGCAAGGCCGTCGGCCTTCACCACCAGCGGATACCGTGTCGCGGAAAGGAAGCCCAACGCTGGGCCCAGGTTGGTGAACATGGCGTAATCTGCGGTCGGGATGTCGTGCTGCTGCATGAACCGCTTGGCGAACACTTTGGACCATTCAAGTTCCGCCGCCGCTTTTGACGCCCCGAACACCGGAATCCCGAACTGCTCCATCCGGTCAGCCATGCCCGCCGCGAGCGACGCCTCCGGCCCGACGACAACCAGACCGATTCCATTCCCGGCGGCCCATTCCGCCATCGCCGTCGTGTCGGTCGGCTGAATGTCGACCAGTTCAGCGACTTCCGCAATGCCGGGATTGCCCGGAGCCGCGTAGACCTGCCGGACCGAAGGCGACCGCCGCAGCGCCCATGCCAGCGCGTGCTCCCGGCCCCCACTTCCCACCACCAGCACATCGAGTCCCGAGGGATCAGCGACGGCAAGTTGGCGCTCGAGCGCGTCCTTCCTCACCTGCTCATCCACGCGCACCGGGTAGCGACCGGTGAGGCAGCCGAAGCAGCGTCGGTCATCCCCGACCGCCTTCTGCAACCCCGGAATGCTGAGATAACCGAGGGTGTCCGCCCCAAGATACTGGCGAATCTCCTCGACGTTGCGCCCATTGGCGATCAGTCCGTCCCTCGCGCCCATGTCGATGCCGAAAAAACAGGGGTGCGCGATCGGCGGGGAAGAAATCCGCAGGTGAACGGCAGTCGCGCCGCCGCGCCGCAGGAGTTCGACGATCTTGGGCATGGTGTTGCCCCTGACAACGCTATCGTCCACGACGACGACTCGCTTGCCCTTGACCGCCCCCCGCAACGGGTTGAACTTGAGCCGGATGCCAGCCTGACGGGAGTGCTGGTCCGGCTGGATGAACGTGCGGCCGATATAACGGTTCTTGACCAGTCCCTCGGCGAGCGGAATGCCGGACTCCTGCGCGAACCCGATGGCAGCTGGCACGCCGGAATCCGGGACGCCAATCACCATGTCGGCATGGACCGGATGTTCCGTGGCCAGCTGTCGCCCCATGGCGACCCGCGCCTCGTATCCGGTCATGCCGCCGATCACGCTATCCGGCCGGGCGAAGTAGATCTGCTCGAAGACGCAAAGGGCCGGTCTCGGCGGATCCTCCATGAGGGCGCCGCGCAGGCCGAGCGTGTCGATCCGCAGGATTTCACCCGGCTCGATGTCGCGGATCAACTCCGCGCCAACGGTGTCGAGCGCGCAACTCTCCGAGGCGATCATCCAGTGCTCGTCGCGCCAGCCGAGGCACAGCGGCCGCAGCCCGAGCGGATCGCGCACCGCAAAGACCGCATCATTGGTCAGGATCGCCAGCGAGTATGCGCCGCGCGACACGCGCATCATCTCCCGGATGCGCTCTTCCCACGTCCCATCGGAGAGGAGAACGAGCCACGCCAGCAACTCGCTATCCGAAGTCGTGACGGGCTGCCCGCCACGAGCGACAACCATCTCCCGCAGTTCAAGCGGATTCACGATGTTCCCGTTGTGGGCGAGCGCAACCGCCTCGGACCCACGCTCGACCATCAGCGGTTGCGCGTTCTCGATGCGGGACTCGCCGGTCGTGGAGTACCGGGTGTGGCCGACGGCGGCGATGCCACGCATTGCCTCCACCTGCTCCTGCCGGAAGATCTGGTCCACCCGACCCATGCCGCGAGTAACGCGAATCAGGTCCTCATCGAGCACCGCGACGCCCGCGCTCTCCTGTCCCCGGTGCTGGAGCGCCATCAGGCCGAGCAGCGTCGTGCTGGCCACATCCGCTCCCTGTCCACCCCAGATCCCGAAGACTCCGCACGCTTCCCTTGGCGTGTCGCCCGCGAGAAAACCGTCCGACATGGCCGCCACCTGCCGGTATTTGGCGAGTACGGTCCGCAGTTTCTCGTCGGTTACCTCGGTGATGTTCCGGTAAACCTGCTTGTCGAGCATCTCCTCCTTGCGGCCGCCGGGCCAGAGCCGCCAGGAGTCGTTGTCGATCACGTCCGCGACGAGCAGATTGCCGTCCAGATCCCGGCCGAACTCGATCTTGAGATCGACCAGTTGGACGTCCTGCGCTGCCCAAACACGCTCAAGTCCCTCGAAGACCTGCCGCCCGATGCGGTCCAGCGACGCGATCTCCTCCGGGGTGGCTATTCCGTGTTGCTCGATCCAGTCGGCATCCACCATCGGGTCGTGATTGGCGTCGTCCTTGTAGAAGGTTTCGACGACCAGCGGATCGAAGCGCGTGCCTTCGGCCACGGGCTGGCGCTTGAGATAGGACCCGGTGGCGATGCGCCGCATCACCACCTCGAGCGGGATCATCGTGCAGCGGCGAACGACCATCACATCGTCTTCTGGTGCGTCGATGAAGTGCGTGGAGATGCCCGCCGCCTCAAGCGCCTGAAAGACATTCGCAGTCGTGCGGCCGCTCAGGGCGCCCTTTCCGGGGAGGGTGTTCCGCCGCGCGCCGTCGCCCGCCGTGATGTCATCCTTGTGCCGGATGATCGCCAACGCGGGATCCTCGTGGGCGATGACGACCTTCGTCTTCCCTTCAGCCAGGACCGTACCGTCGCTCCAGTTGGTCATCGTCTCGTTCACACCCCCGCGTCCGCGCCGAACCTTGCTCCTGACAGCGTCACCCGCGGACCGCTGTCGCATCCGGTTACCTCACCGATGACGGTTGATCCCGGCGCCGCTGCAAGCGCATCGTGAAGCACTGCCTGCGGCACGCATGCGGTCAGCCCGATGCCCATGTTGAACACCTGGTACATCTCGCCATCCGGCACCCCCCCCGCCTGCTGAATGAGGTCGAAGATGGCAGGCGGGCGCCATGCATCGACGTCCACGATCGCGCCAACCCGGCTTGGCAATATGCGCTCGATGTTGTCAGCGAATCCGCCGCCTGTGATGTGCGCGAAGCCACGCGCTCCTGCCTCGGTGAGTGCCGCGATCTCGTTCAGGTAGCATCGATGAGGCGTCAGCAACGCCTCGCCGATGGTCATCCCGAGGCGGGCGTCGG
Organism: uncultured Chloroflexota bacterium; assembly: GCA_903864575.1. Taxonomy (GTDB): domain Bacteria; phylum Chloroflexota; class Chloroflexia; order Thermomicrobiales; family UBA6265; genus CADCWF01. The sequence continues at coordinate 3,384 of CAIPGK010000029.1, read as the reverse complement.
TGTTGCGCCAACACTCCGCCGGTAGCGCCTTGCGGGCCAGCGAGTACCCGTTCGTGTGCAGCCCGCTCGACGGCAGCCCGATCAGCAGATCGCCGGGAGTGGGAGCGCCGGTACGCCCGATGGCCGCCCGATCGACGATCCCGACGACGAACCCGGCAAGGTCGAACTCGCCCGGCGCGTAGACGTCCGGCATCTCGGCCGTTTCTCCGCCGAGGAGGGCGACGCCCGCCTCGCGGCATGCCTTCGCCACCCCGTCGACGATGGCCGACACCGTCTCCGGATCCGCCGTGTGGATACCGAGATAGTCGAGGAAGAAGAGCGGCGCCGCGCCTTGCACCGCGATGTCGTTGATGCAGTGGTTGACGATGTCCAGTCCGATGGTCTCGTAGATGCCCAGCCCGGAGGCGATTTTGACCTTTGTCCCAACGCCGTCAGTTGACGCCACCAGCACCGGGTCGCCCCCGTGACCCAGAGCGAACATGCCGCCGAATGCTCCGACATCCGCCAGCACGCCCGGCGTCCGGGTCGCGCCGACGATCTGCGTCAGCCGCCCGGTCAGTTCCCGGGCGGCCTCGAGATTGACACCTGCGTCCGCGTAGGTGGTCACGCTTACCCCCCCGCCATTGCGACGGCGTTTCGAAAGATCGCCAGTCCTGCGCCGTCCGGCCGCCCTGCTGGGGCCTGCCCGGGAAGCACGCACCGCTCCGGATGGGGCATGATGCCGAGGACATTCCCGGCGCGATTTGTCAGCGCAGCAACCGCGCCATCGGAGCCATTCGGGTTGGCCGGATAATCCATCACGGGACCGTAGTCACCTGCATAGACCAGTCCGATCTGCCCGTCAGCCCGGAGACGCTCCAACACCTCTGGCGACTCAGCCACGAATCGGCCCTCGCCGTTCGCCACGGGATAGGCCGCTCGCTCGATGCCGGCAAGGAGCGGGGAGGCATTGTTCGCCGGCCGTTCCAGCCACACCCAGCGGCATTCGAACCGCCCCGAGGCGTTGTGGCCAAGTCCCCCACCTTGCAGCAGTCCAAGTTTCATCAGCACCTGGAAGCCGTTGCAGATGCCGACCACCGGCCTGCCGGAATCGACGAATCGCTCCAACCTCTCGCGCATGGGCTCGAGGTGGTGCGCCCAGAGCGCGCCCGCCCCGAGGTGATCCCCGAAGGAGAACCCTCCGGGCAGGACCAGCATCGCGCTGTTTTCAAGCAGCGACGCGTCGCCAAACAGGCGTTCGACATGAACCCGTTCGGGCGCTGCTCCGGCGATTTCGAGCGCCAGCGCCGTCTCGCGGTCGCAGTTGGTTCCGGGCGCGCGAAGGACGAGCGTCCGCGGTCCCGTGACCAACGTCGCAGCCGCTCGCACCTCGTTCGTCCGCGTCGTTGCGCTCACAGACCGACCTCCTCGCAGAGCGGCGTCTGCCACGCAGCTTTCAACTCCCCGATCGACCTTTCAAGGACGATTCGGCCGGAATCCGCAATGGTGATCGTGGCGCCGTTCGTCACCTCACCCAGCAGCGCGAAGGGCGAATCCGCCATGACCACCTCGAAGGCATTGCGCCGATCGCGCGGGACCTCGACGACAAACCGGCTCGGGGCCTCGTTGAACAGGATGGCGTCGACGCTGGCGCCGGAGTGGGCGCCTGAGAGATCGATGACCGCTCCTGTATTCCCCGCGATCGCCATTTCCGCCAGCGCGACCGCCAGGCCACCATCTCCGGGGTCATGGCAAGCGGCGACCAACCCGGCGCGAATGGCAGCATGCAGGCGCCTAAAAAGCGCCCTCGCCGCCGCAGGGTCACAATCAGGAACTCGGTCGCCGAGCGCCCCGCGCAGCCTCCAGTACAAGGAACCGCTCAACTCGGCTCCCGGATCGCCCACGAGGTACACCGCGTTTCCCGCGTTCCTGAAGTACATGGCGGGCGACGCCAGCACGTCCGGCAGGATGCCGATCGCCGAAATCAGCAGCGTCCCCGGAATGGCATGGATCGCGCCATCCGCGGTCCGGTACTCGTTGAAGAGCGAGTCCTTCCCGGAAATGAAGGGCACGCCATACCCAATCGCCGCGTCGTGGCACCCCATGCAGGCGCGGACGAGACCGCCCAAACGGTCCGGCGGGGTCGGGTTGCCCCAGCAGAAGTTGTCGAGAATGGCGATCTGCTCCGGGTCCGCGCCAAGGGCGACGACATTCCGGAGCGCCTCATCCACCACCAGCAGGGCCATTGCGCGGGGGTCGATCTCGCCCATTCGCGGGGCGATGCCGCACCCGATGACAATGCCCCGCCGGGAATCCGGAACGGGTCGAATCACCGCGCCATCCGCAGGCCCCAGGTCGCCCGGCCCGACGAACGGTTTGCCGACCGTTCTCCCTTGCACTTCATGATCGAACTGGCGAACGATGCGCTCCTTGGACGCGACATTCGGGTCAGCCAACAGGCGCAAAAGCCAGCGGTCAAGGCCGCCCATCTCGGCCGCGGGCCCGGGCGATACCCCTCGCGGCGTCCATTCGCTGGCGAGGGTCCGGGTTGGCATCCCATCGTGCAGGAACGTGCCTGCGAGATTCACCACCTCTCGCCCCTCATAGCGGACTACGAGACGCCCGTCGCCAGTAAACCTGCCAATGACCGTTGCCTCCGCGCCCTCCGCGGCGAAGACCTCCTGCAGACGTTCCCGGTTATCCGGCGGAACGGCAAGGACGATCCGTTCTTGCGCCTCCGACAGCCAGATCTCCCATGGGCGCAGCCCAGGATATTTGAGCGGCACTCCGGAGAGCTCGATCTGAGCGCCGAGAACACTCGCCATCTCCCCCACAGCGGAGGAGAGACCGCCCGCGCCGCAATCGGTGATCGCGGTGTACAACCCGAGGTCGCGCGCGACCGGCAGTGCGTCGGCGATGCGCTTTTCCACCAGCGGATCACCGATCTGCACCACGCTGCCAAGTTCCGCGGTTGTCCCGGAATCAAGCACCTCGGACGAGAACGTGGCCCCATGGATTCCATCGCGCCCAACCCGGCCGCCGACGACCACGACCAGATCGCCCACCCGCGGCTGGGCGGGTCTGCGTCCCCGTGGAGCCAATCCGACGGTTCCACAGAAGACGAGCGGGTTGCCGGCGTATCCATCATCGAACAGCGTCGCGCCGTTGACCGTTGGAATGCCCATCTTGTTGCCATAGTCGGCAATTCCGGCTACGACGCCCTCCAGCACCGCCGCCGGGTGGAGCGCTCCCGGGAGCACGTCTGACGGTTCGAGATCCGGCCGGCCGAAACAGAGCACATCGGTGTTCGCGATGGGTTCGGCCGATACGCCAAGGACATCCCGGACGACCCCGCCAACTCCCGTGTTCGCTCCGCCAAACGGCTCGATGGCGCTCGGGTGGTTG
>CAIPGK010000028.1 GCA_903864575.1 uncultured Chloroflexota bacterium | reverse complement strand
CGGCCGCCCGCTGCGCCACGGCATACTCTGGCTGGACGAACGGTCACGGGTGCAGCTCGGGGAACTGGAGCGGCAATTCGGCGGGGACCACCTGCACCGGCTGACCGGCCGCCCGCTTTCGATGACCCAGTCCCTGCCCAAGATGCTCTGGGTCGTCCAGCACGAACCGGAGACGATTCTCGGCGCGGACCGGGTCGTGGAGGTTCATGCCTACCTCGTGCACGCCTTGACCGGAGAGTGGCGGACGTCGCTGCCGAGCGCGGACCCGACCGGGATGGTCGACATGGCCAACGCCGCCTGGGCCGGCGAGTTGATCGAAGGCATCGGCCTCCGGCTGGACCAGTTCGTGCCTTTCGACCAGCCGGGAACGATCATGGGCGAGGTTTCCCGCGCAGCCGCGGCGGCGACAGGGCTGATGACCGGCACGCCGGTGGTCGCCGGAGCGGGTGATGGCCAGTCTGCCAGTCTCGGCGCGGGGGTGACCGGACCCGGGCGGGCATTCGTGAACATCGGCACCGCCATCGCTGGCGGTGTGGTCAGCCCGCGCTACCAGACCGATCTCGCATTCCGAACCTGTTGCGGGGCCGCGCCAGGCACCTTCGTGCTGGAGTCCGTCCTGCGCGGGGGAACCCAGACGATGACCTGGTTCATGGAGCACTTCGCCGACCCCGCCCTCGGCACAGGCGCGTTCGATGCCTACGAAGCCGCGGCGCGCGAGCTTGCGCCGGGATCGGACGGCCTGATGCTCGTCCCCTACTGGAACAACGTGATGAATCCCTACTGGGACCCTGCCGCGACCGGGCTGGTGATGGGGTGGACCGTCGCGCACCGTCGCCACCACCTGTATCGGGCGATCCTGGAGGGGATTTCCTACGAGCATCGGCTCGCGATCGAGGCGATAGAAGCCGCGTCCGGCGAACCCGTCACCGAGCATGTCCTCCTCGGTGGCGGCGCGCGCAGCCCGCTGTGGCGGCAGATCATGACCGATGTGCTGAACGCTCCTGCCGCGCTCGCCCGCTCCGCCGACGCGACCAATCTCGGCGCCGCGATCCTGGCGGCGACCGCCGCTGGCTGGTTCGAGGATGTTCCTGCAGCCGCCCGTGCAATGACCGGCGAAACGGCCCATCACGCGCCCGACGCGGCGACGTCGGCCCGCTACGATGCCCTCTACCGTGACGTCTACAAGCCGCTTTTCCCGGCGGTACGCCCGTTGATGGACCGGCTGACGGAGTTGACTGCATCCTGAGCGGATCACGGGTTCTTCCGGGCTGGTGAATGGCCGCCCTGGAATGCGATCGCTGGGTGGTGACCGGGCCTGATGGGAAGGGCGTCAACGGGTCGCCTTCCGGCGGGCTGTTCGTAACCCGCGAACGCCGGGACCGGCGGGTCCGCCATGCTCCCGGCGGGATTGCCGCACACCGGGAAACCACGCTTTCATCACCAGCCTGCAGGTGATTCAATACCGCCCGTGGGCTGGCGGCGTCGCTGGCCAAACCGGAAAACGGAGTCCCCCAATCATGCATCGGTTTTTTGTGACGGCGGCGGCGGTGGCGGTCGCGTTGCCGCTCGGCATCTTCATCGGCCAGTCGGATCTGCGGGAGGCGAGCGCGCGCGACGAAATCGTCGTGATCGAGCACGCGAGCAGCGACACGGTGGTCGACAATGGCGATGAAGGCGATTCGGTCGGCGACTCGCTGGTGTTCGCCAACGACATCTACGATTCGGAAGACGCAAATCTGATCGGGTCGGACCAGGGAAGCTGCACCCGCGTGAAGGCCGCATCGAAGAAGGATGCAGTCGATGGCCTGTGGGAGTGCAGCTGGACGGTCTCGCTGGCCGACGGCAACATCTCCGTCCAGGGCAAGTCGGTGGACGACGGAACCGCGACCACGCTGACGGTCACTGGCGGCACTGGCGAGTACTCGGGCGCATCGGGCGAGATGGTGCTTGAGCCGATCAACGACGGCGCTGACTACAAGTTCACCTTCCGCATCGACGACTGATCGAGCGGACCCGGTCGAGGCGGGCACGGGGGCCCGCACGCTTCACCGCACAACGGCCTCGCCCGGAAGAATCCGGGCGAGGCCGCTGCGTTTGCCCGTGAACCTGTTCGGTCCGCTTCGGCAGGTCAGACCGGATTACCGGCCTTCGCCGTCGGCGATTCGAAGCATGGCGCGGGAGCACTCCTCATCGGTGACGAGCACGTCGATCAGACCCGCGCGAATTGCGCCAAGGCTGGGGAGGGCTTTCGCCGAGCTGTAGCCGACGCCGACCCGGAGCGGCACCGCGCGCATGACCTCGGCCGGCACGGCAATCATGCGCTCCCCGATCTCAAGCGGGCAGGGGGTTCCATCCTGCCGATAGATCGCGCCGCAGATGTCGCCAACCGCCCCCTGATCGCGGATGAACTCGAGATCGGCCTCGTTGAGATACCCCGCGCGATAGAGTCCGGAGCCCTCGTTGATGGCTCCCACGGAGTAGAGGGAGACGGTTGCTCGCTTGGCCATTTCGAGCGTCTTGCGGATGTGCTGGTCGCGAAGCAGGCCAAGGCGCACCGACGGATCGGTGACGACCATCGGGGCGTGCAGGTAGTAGACCCTCGCGCCGAGCGTGCGGCCGAGGCGGCCTGCGACCTGCGCGCCGTCGATGTCCGGGGTCGCGCCGCCAACGCTGCCCATGAACTGGACGACCGTTACGCCATGCTTCTTTCTGAGGTATCCGCTGGTGATGACGTTGTAGACGGTGCTTCCCCAGCCGACGCCCACGATGCTGCCGTCGGGCATGTGCTCGTTGAGGTACCGGGCGGCGAGCGCGCCGATCCGCTCAGCGACCGGGACCGCGCTGGCGGCATCATCCCCCGGCGCGAGCACGAGGCACTCGCGCAGGCCGAAGCGTTCCGTCAACTCTGCCTGCACGTCGGGCAGCGTGCCGAGCGGATGGTGGATGCGGATCTCGACGAGACCCTGCCGCCGCGCTTCCTTCAGCATGCGCGAGACGTTCGAGCGCGAGACGCCGATCGAGCGCGCGATCTGCTCCTGCGTCTGATCCTCGAGGTAATAACGCTGGGCGACATCCGCAAGCAGCAACGCCTCGTCGCGCTCGTCTCGCAGGAGCTCAGTAGAGAGAGATTCGCTGGCCATCTGTGGCAGTCCCCTCATCGCCATCGGCGTTGGACCGGAGTATACGGGCGGACGATGGCGACGGCCACGCACGCGCACGATTGTCCGCTACCGAGGCAGCGATGGTGGCGGAAAGCGTTGCACGACTCGCGCAAACGCTACGAACTGGCACAATCGTGCAGAATTATCGTTGACAGCCCCCAACCGCCATGCTAGCTTGCGCCAAGCGTGACGAGCGGCGAGGCGCATGTCCCACGGGACCGCGCGTCCCCGCCCGAGGCATCCCGGCCAATGACGGCCGCACCCGGAGCGACGATGGAGAACCCGGACTCCTCGGCAGAGCAGTTTCCGACGATCCTCCCGCCCCCCGTGGCCGGGTCGTTGCCCACTCGCACGGGGGTCGCGCGGGAGCGAGCCTGGCCGTGGCTCTTGCCGATGGTCTTCCTGCTGCTGGCCATCGGCATTTACCCGCTGATCTTCAACATCTGGAACTCCTTTCGGGAGTTCAACCCGATGAAAGGCCGGGTCGAGCCGGTTGGACTTGAAAACTGGCAGCGGCTGTTCACCGATCCGCGCGCGTTCGACTCGATCAAGACGACGTTCATTTATGTCCTGTCGGCGTTGATCATCGAATTCATCCTTGGGCTCGCCATTGCAGCGCTGCTGAACAGCGGGCCGTGGGGATCGGGGTTGTGGCAGTCGATGCTGATCCTGCCGATGGTGGTTCCCCCCACCGTCGCGGCGGTCATGTTCAAGGTGCTCGAGAATCCCGATTACGGTCCGCTGTCCTATTACCTGATGAAGATGGGCATCACCAGCATGCAGGAACCGTTGCTTGGAGGCAACGGAAAATACGCCATGCAGGCGGTGCTGATCCCGGATATCTGGCAATGGACGCCCTTTTTCATCCTGATCCTGCTGGCGGGGATGAAGGCGTTGCCGACCGAGCCGCTGGAAGCCGCGAAGGTGGATGGCGCGAATGCGTGGCAATCGTTCTTCGGCGTCACGCTGCCGATGCTGCGTCCGATGATCGCGGTGGCGGTGCTCTTCCGCCTCGTCGATCTCATCAAGGTGTTCGACTACATCTATGTCCTGACCTCCGGAGGCCCCGGAACCAAGACCGAGGTGCTGAGTTATTACGACTACCAGCGGAACTTCGCCACCATCGAGTGGGGGTATGGGTCCGTCCTCGGGCTCGTCATCCTGGTGATCGCCATCGTGGTCGCCAATGTCTACGTCAAGGTCTTCAAGGTTCAGTGGTGAGGACAGGAGCGAGACGATGAGCGCCACAGCTGCCCAGCTCCCGGTCCAGACGCAAGCCAGCCGGTCCTCGCGCGTCCGCAAGCAGCGGATGTGGCAGATCGGACGCACGCTGCTCGCGGCGGCGGTCGCCCTGTTTTTCATGCTGCCGATCATCTGGTGGGCGCTTGCCAGCATCAAGCCAATGCAGGAGATCATCGCCGCGCCGCCGAAACTGTGGGGATTCGATCCCACGATGAACTGGTACCGGGTGGTGCTGTTCAACGCGGACCCGGACACCTTCAACCTCGAACAGACAGGCGCCGTCGGCCGTGGTTCGGGTGGGGCGACGTTCTACTCGATTCCCTACCTCAAGGCCAGTTTCATCATCGGCCTGTGTTCGACCTTTTTCGTGCTGCTTGTGGCGACGCCCGCAGCCTACGCGCTGTCCCGCTTTCGGCTCGCCCGGCGCAAGGATCTCGCGTTCTGGGTGCTCTCCCAGCGGATGATGCCCCCGATCGTGGTCGCCTTTCCGCTTTTCTTCATGTATCGCAAGTTTCACCTGATCGATACCTACCCCGGCATGATCCTCATCTACACCGTCATCAACCTGCCGCTGGCGGTGCTATTGCTGATGAGCTTTTTCGATGAGGTTCCGCCAGACATCGACGACGCCGCGCTCGTGGACGGTGCGAGCCGGTGGGAAGCCTTCCACCAGATCATCATCCATTATGTGGGAGGCGGTCTGGCAGCGACGGCGGTGTTGACCTTCATCTTCTGCTGGAACGAGTTCCTGTTGGCGCTGGTGCTGACCACCGGCAAGATCCGAACCGTTCCCGTGGCCTCCTCGACCTTCACGACGGCGTTTGCCACCGAATGGGGCTATCTGGCTGCGCTCGGCACGGCAAGCATGGTGCCCATTTTCATCTTCATCCTGCTGGTTCAGCGCCACCTCGTTCGTGGGCTGACGCTCGGCGCGGTGAAGTAGGAACTCGCGGCCCAGTTGGCCGCAGGACATCGCGGTTCGCCGGGCGAAGAGCCCGACATGCCACGGAGAGCGTGGGCGGTAGCGCCGCCGCCTCCGGGCGAACGACCGCTGCCAGGGTGGCGGCGGGGGCAAGACGCCTGGGGCGACGCCTCGTCCCGGGCAAAAACGAAGACGCCTGCCACGGCGGTGGGCCACGCAAAGGAGAGCGTCGGTGAAGGAAACCAACGATTTCCGCGAGAAGATGGCGATCAGCAACGCCATCAACAGCTTCTACGCGGGGCGCACCAGCCGCCGCACGATGCTGAAGACCCTGGGCGCGGCAGGCGTCGGCTTTTCCGCGGCGGGCATGATGGGCTCCAGTCGCCGGACCATGGCGGCCCCCATGCGCGCGGTCGAGGCGGCGCAGCCGGATGACGTCACGGCATGGCTGAAGGATGTCGGCGGCCAGTTCAAGGGCACCACCATCAAGGTCGTGTCCGAGGAGACCCCGCCCAGCCGCGCGATCATCAACCTCAAGAAGGACCTCTTCGAGGACATCACCGGCATCACGGTCGACTGGGAAGTTGTTCCGCTCGATCAAGTGCTGGCGAAGGTGTCGCAGGACGCTGCTGCCCAGCTCGGCGCGAACGACATCTACTACTTCGACCAGGCCTGGGTCGGCCGCTTCATCAATGACACCTTCGATCCGCGCGAACTCCTGTCCTCCAAGCCGGATCTTGCGTTCCCGAATTACAACATCGACGACTTCCTGGAGCCGCTGGTCAAGCACATCGCGACCTACGGCGACAAGATGATCGGTTTCCCCTGCGACGTTCCCATCGCGATGTACTTCTACCGCCAGGACATCTACGACGAGATGGGCCTCAAGCCGGCGACGACCATGGAGGAGTACATGGCCAACGCCAAGGCGATCAATGACGCCATGGCCGGCTCTGGCACCTATGGCACCGTCGGTCAGATGAAGTCCGGCCACTACGCGCTCGAGTGCGACATGACGATCTACCTCTGGTCGCATGGCGGCTCGGTCTACACCGCGGACGGCCAGTGCTCGCTGAACGACGCCGCGGCGATCACCGGCGTTGACTACATGCGCGAGCTGCAGCAGTACATGCCCGCAGCCGTGACCTCCTATGACTGGGGCGGACAGTTCACCGCCATCCAGCAGGGGCAGGGTGGCCAGGTCATCACCTGGGGTGAGGACTTTCCGGGCTGGGATGACCCGGTGTCGTCGAAGGTCTCCGGTCTCATGACCCCGGCGCCGCTCCCGGCGAACGCCGCCCAGCGCAAGCCGGAAGAGGCGGGATTCGAGGAGATTCCGGATCTCGGCCACCAGGGTGGATCCACCTACTGCCTCTCGAAGTACTCCAAGGTCGCTGACGCGGCGTGGGTCTTCCTGCAGTGGGCGACCAGTTCCAACACCCAGACGCTCGCTTCTGTCATCGGCGGCGGCGCCTCCCCGATGCGCCAGTCGACCTTCGACGATCCGCGCGTCAAGGAGATGGAGGTCGTCGGGGCCGGCACGACCCGACACTTCCCGCTCATGCTCGAGACCATCCAGAACCGCATGGGCACCGAGCCGCATCTGCCGCAGTGGCCGCTGATCGCGACCGACATCATCGCGGTCGAGCTCGGCAAGCTGACCACCGGCGGCTATGCCTCCACCCAGGAAGGCATGGACAACATCAAGAAGCTCGTGGACGAGGCGTCCAAGCAGTAGTCCCGTTCCAGTCCGCCTCGCGCTCCGCTTCGGCGGTGAGCGGGGTGGCGCAACGAATCGTTCGGGAGCCGGTGGGTGGGCCATCCGCCGGCTCCCGTCGTTCCGGGCGCGGCAACCGCGATTCCGGATCCCGGAGGGCTGCCATGGCGACCGTCACCATTCTCGGCGCTGGCGACATGGGCTTCGCCATCTCGACGCCCGTATCGGCGAACGGCCACGACGTGCGCCTCTGGGGAACGCCAATCGACGCGGAGATCATCGAGACGCTTCGCGCGGGCGGCGTGCACCCGCGAATGGGCACGGCGGTGCGCCCCGGTGTTCGGCTCTTTTCTCCGGATGAGGCGGCGGCGGCGGTCGAGGGCGCGGATATCGTGCTGTTTGCAGTCACCTCGGTCGGCATCCGGCCGATCGTGGAGCAGTTCGCGGCGAAGTTGCTGCACGTCCCGGTAATCATGACCATCGCCAAGGGCTTCGATCCCGGCCCGGACGGCGACGCCATCCTCTTGCTGCCGGAGGTCATCGCCGAGCGGACATCCTCTCCGATTGTCGGGGTTGGCGGCCCGTCGAAAGCCAACGAGGTCGCACGCGGGATCCCAACCGGCATCGTGTTTGGCGGACCCGGCGAGGCGGCCGAGTTCTGCGCCGACGCGTTCCGCACCCCCGCCTACAACGTCGAGGTCACGGATGACATTGTTGGCGTCGAGGTCGCGGCGGCCATGAAGAACGCCTACGCGATCGCGCTCGGCGTGTCCGATGGGCTCGAAAAAGCGACCGGCGTGCCGCACCACAACTTCCGCGCGGCGCTGTTCCCGCGCGCGGTGCAGGAGATGGGCAAGCTGGCGGAAGCCCTGGGGGGCCGCGCCGAGACCGTCGCGGGCCGACCAGGTGCGGGCGACTTGCAGGTGACGATCTCATCGGGCCGCAACCGGCTGCTCGGCGAGCGGATCGGGGCGGGGGAGCCGGGACCCCAGGCGGCCGCGGCGCTGCGCGAGGCCGGCATCACCGTCGAGGGGTACGATGCGCTGGGGTTTGGCCACCGACTCGCCCGGTCGCTGGAAGATCCTGCCACTGGACATCCCTTGCGGCTCCCCCTGCTGGAGGCGTTGTATGCCGTCCTGCATGAGGGTGCGCCCGCGGCGGAAGCGTTGTGGTCGGCGGTCTGAACCACCTCTGTGGCCCCTCGAAACCGTCGGCCAACCGCTGTTTCCCGCGCGGCCCTCGTTCCGGGATGTTCCGATGGTGAATGGGATGGCATCGCGGACCGCGGCCACGTTCAGGCTCGTGACCGGGTCATGCCCGGAGGGCGGCATGGCTCTCCTGCAGGGCCATCCCGTGGTTGCGTTGCGCACTCCCCGGATCGATCCACGGTGATGCGCGCCCGCGCATCTGCGACACGCAGCGGAGCAGGAAGAGACGACGTGTTCATGGCAGGGCAGCCGAGGATGCGCTAGGTTTCGATCATCAGGAATCCCGCCCACTCTTGGGAGCCACGATGATCCGCACCATTATCGCCATCCTGCTTGCCGCGATCCTTGTCGCTCCGTCCACCGCGAACGCCGCGACGGATCAGGAGCGGTTTGACGCCATCCTCGCCGAGATCAACCGCTACTGGCGGCAGACCCTCAAGGATGATGGCTACCGATACCGGGAACCGACCGCCTTGTTGATCGAGGAGCCGACCCGCACGGGATGCGGCAAGATCGATCCGTCGGTTGTCGCGGCCTACTGCCCGGCCGACGCCACGATCATCATTGCGCCCGCCGAGATCGACAAGTTTGCAAAGGTGTATGGCGACTTCGTCCCTGTGGTCGCGGTGGCGCATGAGTGGGGTCACCATATCCAGACCAGCCTCGGGGTGCCGGACCAAAAGACCATCAAGGAGGAGTTGCAGGCAGACTGCCTCGCCGGCGCGGCGCTTGGCGATGCGGCGGCGCAGGGGCTGGTG
>CAIPGK010000027.1 GCA_903864575.1 uncultured Chloroflexota bacterium | reverse complement strand
CGCCGCCGGAGATGCTGTCGCGGTCGTCGCCGCCGCGGGCCACGTCGTCGCCCGCATCGCCGGCGAGGAGATCGTCCCCGGCATCGCCAGCGCGGGAGTCGCCGCCCGCGCCGCCGGAAAGCCTGGCGTTGCCTGCGCCGCCGGAGAGGTTGTCGTCGCCGAATCCGCCGTTGAGGCCGTCGTTGCCGGAGCCGCCCTGGAGGAGGTCCGCGCCATCCAGGCGGCTGGAAACCTTCGCGCCGCCGGGTTTGCCGCCGCCGTAGAGGTCGTCGTTGCCCGCGCCGCCGATGAGGGTGTCGTTGCCGGCGAGGCCGACGAGCGTATCATCGCCGCCAAGCCCGCAGATGACGTCCCGGCGCGAGGTGCCAACCAGGGTATCGGGGCCGTTCGTGCCGGTAATGGTGCAGCGGGGGGCGCGGGTGGCGTCCGCCGGTTGGAATGGGAGGGCAGTAATGAGGGCAAGCAGCGTCGCGGTGGCCAGCGCGGCAGGTCGGATGTGCATCATCGGCTCCTCACGGCGGAGAGGTCGAGGCGGACGCGTCCGTACGACTACGTCAGATGTACATATAGCATGAAATAGAGGTCATGGATAGCACAATCCGGTAGCCGGGGCAACAGAGCGGCGGACGGAACCGCCGGGGAGGGGTCGAACGATGACCGATCACGGCGATGGCGCGGCGCATGTGGCGGCAAACCGCGAGGCGTGGGATGGATTCGCGGCGGACTACGCGGAATCGGGGCGCCGGAACTGGGGCGCCCCGGAGGTGACCTGGGGGATTTTCAACGTTCCCGAGGCGGCGGTCGGGATGCTGCCGGAGGACCTCGCCGGGAAGGATGCGATCGAGCTCGGCTGCGGCACGGCGTATGTGTCGTCGTGGCTGGCGCGGCGCGGGGCGCGGCCGGTGGGGATCGACAACTCGCCGCGGCAACTCGAAACGGCGCGCGCCCTGCAGCAGGAGTTCGGGCTGGCGTTTCCGGTGCATCTCGGGGACGCGGAGCGCCTGCCCTTCCCCGATGCGTCGTTCGATTTTGCGATCAGCGAGTACGGGGCGTCGATCTGGTGCGATCCGGCGCGCTGGATTCCCGAAGCGGCGCGCGTGTTGCGGCCGGGAGGGCGGCTTCATTTCCTGGTCAACTCGACCCTGCTGATGGTCTGCACGGGGGACGATCCGGATGCTCCGGTGGGCACGGAGCTGGAGCGGCCGCTGTTCGGCATGCGCCGCATCGCGTGGCCCGATGGCTCGGTCGAGTTCCACCTGCCGCACGGGGAGATGATCGCCCTGCTGCGGGCGAGCGGGTTCGAGGTGGAGGCGCTGGTGGAGATTCAGGCGCCGGAGGATGCGACGACCCGGTATCCCTACGTGACGGCGGCGTGGGCGAACCGGTGGCCGTGCGAGGAGGTCTGGCGCTGCATCCGGCGGCCCGATCTCGGGTAGCCGCCGGGGCGAGCCCTCACCCCAAGCTCTCTCCCGCTGCGGCAGGAGCGGGGCGTTGGGAGCGGAGCGCGGGACCGGGAGATTGGCAAGGCGGCAGTTGCCAGCAGCCAACAGCCAACAGCCAGCAGCCAACAGCCGGAGCGGCCCGGAGGAGCGGCGCGGGCGCATCGCGGGGGTTATTGGGGTTATTGGGGTTTTTTCGGTTTTTTCGTTTTTTCCCATGCCGTATACCGACCGGTTCCGGGACGCGGCTGGCGAGGCGCCAGCGGCTGCGTTCCGGTCAGCCACGGTGGTTGTTATGGCCTTCGATAAGGATATTATATGTTATAT
>CAIPGK010000026.1 GCA_903864575.1 uncultured Chloroflexota bacterium | reverse complement strand
TCGACAGTGCTGATGGCGGCCGGTTTTCCATCGATGGAAATGAGAACCTGATAGACCCCCGCCGGCCACGCCGAACCGGCCGGCGCCTCGAGCGCGAATGAGATCCAAACCGTGCCGGCGCCGGACGGTATCGCGGTTTGGCCATCGACCGCAGGCAGTGCAGTGTTGTTGTAGGTCCAAGTTGCGGTGGCGTTGGCTGGAGCGATACCAAGGGCGACTGGCAGAGAAGCCACGATGCGCGGCGCGTTGGTGGCGATTCGATCCAGTTGAGCCAGCGGAGCGCCGGTTTCCGGGTCGGTTTCAATGGTCCAGACGATGGACCCGGCGAGAATCGGACGCTCTCTCGGCGGGGCCGGGCTGGAGAGCGGTTGGGCGGCCCCCGCGGTTGGCGTCGGATCGTCCGAGCGGGGCAGCGATGCGGCAGTCGGGACTGCGGACGCAGGGGTTTCCTGTGGAGGTGTGTCGTCCCGTCCGCAACCGGTGAGGAGCGACACGGCGAGCAACGCCGCCGGCAATCCCGCCGAACCACGCATGACCGGACCGGCGAACCGCCCGGAGCCGGTGCTGGCGACACGCGCACGCATACTGGAGGGAGAAAACCAGGCAGGCAACATCGCATCAATTCTACCCGCCTGCCGCGGACGCTGTGCATCGCCGCGGTTGCCGACGATCCGGGCGCGCCGTATAGTCGCGGCGTGCCTGTGAAAGCGAGCGTCCGCTCGAAGGTCCGGCACCGAGGAGCAACGCGGATGGGTTCGATCGCGCAAGCGCCGGGGGCGGACCAGGTTATGGGTGGGCCAGTCGTCATCGCTGCCTCGCCGGGTATCGCTCCAGAGCGAGGCTCCCGCGTTCGCTCCATCAGCGTGGTTGTGCCGGCCTACAACGAGGAAGGTAACCTTCGCGAGCTGCATCGTCGGGTGACCGCCGTGCTGGATCAGGTCGGCCTGCCCTTCGAGATCATCGTCGTGGACGACGGCTCGAAGGACGCGGGCTGGGCGGTGCTGCAGGAACTTGCCGCGCGTGATCCACGTCTCAAGGCGCTGAGACACCGCCGAAACTTCGGGAAGGCGCGCGCCCTGACGACCGGGTTCGCCGCCGCCGGCAACGATCTCGTGATCACGATGGATGGCGATCTGCAGGACGACCCTGACGAAATCCCCCGCTTCATCGAGCGGATCGAGGGAGGGGACGATCTCGTTTCGGGCTGGAAGCAGAATCGGCAGGATCCAATCGGCAAGACGATGCCAAGCAAACTGTTCAATCGGACCGTTCGTGCGGTCACCGGAGTGCCGCTGCACGATTTCAACTGCGGATTCAAGGCTTATCGGCTCGATGTCGTCCGCAGCATTCGGCTGTACGGGGAGTTGCATCGGTTCACTCCGGTGCTGGCGAACGCCGAAGGATTCCGCATTGGCGAACTGCCGGTGACGCATCACCCACGCACGTGGGGAACCTCAAAGTACGGTTGGTCCCGGTTGCCGAAAGGTTTTCTCGACCTGCTCACCGTCACCTTCATCACGACCTACCGGCAGCGGCCGATGCACATGCTCGGATTGCCCGGACTGGTCACGATGGCGATCGGCGTGCTGATCGCCCTGTGGCTGACGGCGGAGAAGGTGCTCTCCGGCGCCGCCATCGGCGGGCGCCCTTTGCTGCTGCTTGCGGTGTTGCTGATCGTCATCGGAGCGCAGTTTTTCGGGCTGGGACTGCTGGGCGAGTTGCTTGCCCATGGAGCCAATACGCCGGAGGCCGCCGCGCGCTCAGCGCCGGTACGGGAAACGATCGGCGTCCCGATGAACCGAAACCGGGGCGCCGGTGAGTGAGGATGCCCGGAGTGGCGGCGGCGCGCTGAGATCGCTGCTCGCTGCGCCAACCCCCGTCATTTTTGTGGGAAGCATCATCCTTGCGGTCATGGTGCTGGCGTGGCAGGGCACGCTCGGAAAGGTTGCAGCCGCCGCTGACACCCTTGAATGGCGGCAGGCCGTTCCCGCGATGCTGCTCTATTCCGTCGGGCTTGGGATGCTCGCCGCGCGCTGGCACGCGCTGGTGCGGATGGCGGGCGGAGGTGCGTCGCCGCCGGTTTCAGCGGAGGTTTTCCTGACCTCAGTTGTCGTCAACTACGCTGCCCCCATCGGGTTGGCTGTCCCGGCTCGGGCCGCGCTCTCCCGGCGCGATCTTGGCCTGACCACGCACGGCAGCGCCGCGGTGGTGTTGTGGGAGGCGATCCTCGATCTCGGGGCGCTCGCGGCGGTCGGTGGGCTCTGGCTGGCGCTTGGTGGACTCGACGCGGCGCGGCTGCTGGCCGAGCAAGGGAAGGGCTGGGCTCTCTCGGTGGCGGCGCTCCTGATCGTCGCCGGGCTTTTGGGGGCCGCCGCGATCGGATTCTCCCGGCGCGTGCGGGAACGTCTGCGTCGCTTCGCGGGAGATGCCATCAGCCTTCCCGCGCGCAGGCCCCGTTCGGCAGTGTGCGCGGCTGCGCTGACCGTGGCATTCTGGGCACTGCAACTCGCGATCATGTCCCGTTTGCTCGCCTCGGCCGGCGTCGCGCCGACACCGCTCCTGGTGCTGGGCCTGATGGGGTGGCCGATGTTCATCGGCATGGTCAGCCCAGTTCCTGGTGGGGCAGGTGCGCGGGAGGCGCTGATGGTTGCCGTGGCGGGATTTGCGCGAGTGGATGGCGCGGCCGTCCTGCTGGCCGCGCTGCTCTACCGGATGGCGCTCTTCGTCAGCCTGCCGGTGATCTACGCGCTGGCGCGGCTGTGGCGCTCGCGGTCTGGCGCGGCGGCATCAGGACCGACAGGAGGAACGGTCTGACATGGGAGCATCATCGAACATCGACCTTGCCGCGTATGCCGACGAGTCCAGCAACTTTCGCAAGCATACGACCGGCAACCCGGTCCAGCGCGCGCTGATCGAACGCTTCCATGCGCGGATCGTGGACCGGGTAATGTCCCTCCATCCGCGCACGTTTTTCGACGCCGGGTGCGGCGAGGGCTTCGTTGCGGCCGAGCTTTGGGCGGCGATGCCGGGGCTGCAGATCACCGGCGTCGACTCCAGCGCGGATGCGGCAGCCATTGCCTCACAGCGGGTTCCGCAGGGAACCTTCGGGCAGGGTGATGTGCTGGATCTGCCATTTGAGAATGAGCGCTTCGACGTGGTCGGCTGCTTCGAGGTGCTCGAGCACCTCCGGGGAGATGACCCAGCGCGCGCGCTTGCCGAGTACGCCCGGATCGCACGGACGGGGGTGGTGCTCAGTGTCCCGCACGAGCCCGCTTTCTCGCTGGCGAACGCCGCCCGCGGCAAGAATCTCGAAATCCGGCCTCGCGGCAGCGACCCCGATCACAAGCAGTTCTGGAGCAGGCGTTCGTTCGGCGAACTGGTCGCCCGTGAGTTCGACGTCATCTGGCTTGGCGGATCGTTTCCATGGACGATTTGCGTCGGCCGGTCGCGCCGCTAAGCGAACGCCGCCGTGGGCGCCGGGGTATCCTTGCAGCACACGGCCCTCGTTCGCTGGCATGACCATGGCCGCTCGCACTGTTGTCTGCACCATCTGCGGGGCGCGCACTGGTACAGATCGACCATTTTGCACTGGATGCGGACGACCCCTGTCCACCGGGTTGGCTGATCTCGCGCCCTCAGGGCAAACCCAGTTTTCGTTGCCGGACTACCTGTTGCATCCGGCTTCGAACCGGCGCCCGTCGCGGCCGGCCTTTCTCGATGAGCCACCCGGTCCCGGGTTGCTGATCTCCGGAGCCATCGCCATCGGCGCGGCGCTGATGTTCAGCAGATTGACGGCCTTTGGAGCAGGGCTGATCGCGATCGGCATCCTGTTGTTGCTGGGAGGGCTCTGGCAGCGACGGATGGATCGAACATCGCTCGAGCGCGTGGGCTGGGCGGCGGCCTTTGCTGGCGCCCTCGCGGTCGCGGGGGTGATCGGGCAGGCGGCCTCGCCACGACCGCAGAATGGGCCGGTCGCGGGTATCGCGCTTCCCACCAGTGCTGCAGGGCAGCCTGCCGCCGAGGCTGAGGCTGAGCCTGGAGCAGGCTCAATGCCAATGGAGCGAGGAGATGCGGCCCGGTCTGGCCGCAACTCCGGGCCTGGACCGGACGCGAACAATCGGATCGTTGCCCGCTGGCGCGTCTACGCCGGCGGAGAAGCATACGCATCGCCGATCGTCGCGGAAGGAATGGCAATCCTGCCGACTCGGACCGGCGAGCTTCTGGCGATCGATGCTGCAACGGGAGAGGAGCGGTGGCGGACCGACCTCGGAGGGTACGTCGCACGATCCACCGCCGCGGCGAATGACGCGGCGGTGTTTGTCGCAACGGGATACTCCGTCGTGGCTGTTTCCCTTGCGGATGGCGGCGTGTTGTGGCGTGCGCCGATCAGGTTTGCCGGGCCGTCCGCACCGCTGCTGGATGGCGGGCGGGTGATTCTTGCGACGCAGGAAGGATCCGTGTACGCATTCGATGCCCGATCCGGAAAGCAGGTCTGGTCCCGGCACAACGACGGATTGGTCTTTGGCGCAGCGGCGCTTTCGGATGGACGGGTCTATATCGGCAACGAGCGGGGGCAGGTTTTCGCTCTGGACGCAGCTGGTGGTCGGGAAATCTGGCGCGCGGATGCCGGTGGCGAGATTCGCGGCGGATTGGCGGTTTCGGGTGGGTCGCTCTTCGTCACGACGCGCGCGCCCTCGCTCGTTGCACTTGCGACTGACACGGGGCGCACGAGATGGACGGCGCCAACCGGCGGCGATACCGCGCCATCAATTCGCAACGGTCTTGTGCATCACTGCCCGGAGGAGGGCGGTCTGGTTGTCATGGACAGCAGAAGCGGGAGGGTGAACTGGAGGGCGTCAGGCAATGGGCGGCCTTCCGGCCCGCCGGTGATCGCGGGAGACGAAATCTATCTGGGCATTGGAAACACGGTGGCCGCACTGGACGCCGGGAACGGCGCGATGCTGTGGCAGTATCCGACCGCCGGAGCGATCGCCGGATCGCCCGCGGTCGTCGGAGGAATGGTCTTTGCCGCGAGCGCGGATGGCTACCTTTACGCCCTTGGAGCGCCAATCGAAAGCGGTGGGGGACTGGAGGAATCCGCCCAGACAGGGTAGGATTCACGAAACCTCGGAGAAGGGGTTTCGCAATCGCGCTCCGGGTAGTACAATACGACGGGCATCAGGTGTGCCTGCACCGTAGCGGTCGGGGGGCTGTCTACGGACCAAAGGGCTCGGGGTGAGCGTGTTGGAGGGAATGGACATGAAGGGTATTGCGCTGGGCCTCGCCGTCGCTGGCGTTGCGGCGTTCGGGTTCTCGGGTGTCGCGTCGGCGGCCGAGTCGCCGGCCGAGGTCGCTGCGGTGACCGTCTTCTGCCACGAAGTCGGCTACCAGCTCCACGAGTGCGGCGATGCGGTGAAGGTTGCGCTCAACGACGGCGTCATCGGCGCCACCAACGCCAATCTGGCGGCGGCTGGCATCGACTACGTCGTCGGCAACAGCATCAGCCACTAATCGGCTGGGGTTACCCGGTCACCATCGCCCGGAGGTTTCGGTCCGACCTGTCGGCCGAATCTCCGGGCGATTTGTTTTTGAACCTTCCCTCGGACGCCGGAGAATCGCTCCGGTGGACGAACGCCGAACCGGCAAACTTCCCTTCGCCCGCACGGGTCTGCTGCCGCCTCCGCAATCGATGGAGGAGCTTTGCCAGCGCGTCCGCGATTCCGGGGAGAGGACGCCGGTGAGTTGGCATACGACGTGGGCAGGGCTATCCGGTGTTGCGAAGACCGCCAGCGATACCGTTGACGGTTCGAAGAACGGCACGGAGTAGATCGGGATCATCCGGGCGCTCCCGTAACCTGCGGAGGAGATCCACCTGCACATAGGAGAGCGGATCGACGTAGGGGTTTCGCCGCTCGATCGTCCGCCGCAGGACAGGATTGTCCTCCAGCAACGCATCCTGCCCGGTAACGGCGAGCAGGAGCGAGACCGTACGCTCGTACTCCTCGACGATCTGGTTCCAGATGCGCTCGCGCATGTCCACGTCGTCGATCAGGTCCTTGTAGGTCGCGGCGATGGCCATGTCAGCCTTGGCGAGCGCCATTTCGGCGTTCCTGATGGCAGCGTTGATGTAGGGCCAACCGGCGACCATCTCCCGGATGGTCTCCAGGCCGTGACGCCTGATCCCGGCGTCCAGTCCCGAGCCGAGGCCGAACCAGCCCGGCAGGACCATCCGCGCCTGCGTCCAGGAAAAGACCCACGGGATTGCCCGGAGGTCTTCGATCCGGGATGTGGTGACGCGGCGCGCGGGCCGCGAGCCAAGCTGCAGGCGGGCGATCTCATGGAGCGGAGTCGCGGTTTCAAAGAACCGGACGAAATCGGGATCGCCATAGACCAGTCCGCGATAGGCTGCGGTAGAGGCTGACGCCATTTCACCCATGATCGGTTCCCAGCGCGCGAGGTGCTCCGCCGAGGGCTGGTGAATCGATCCGACGGTGGCGACCATCACGGCGCCGGTCGTCAACTCCAGTTCGCGCATGGCCACCTGCGGCACGGAGTACCGCGCCGAAATGACCTCTCCCTGTTCCGTGAGCTTGATCCGGCCGCCGACGGTGCCAGCGGGAAGCGCCAGAATCGCCACATTGGTCGGTCCGCCGCCGCGGCCGAGCGAGCCGCCGCGCCCGTGGAAAAAGACGTGGCGCACGCCACGCTTCGCGAAGAGCGCCGTGAGCGCGCACTGCGCGGTGTAGAGCGCCCATGCAGAGCCGAGATACCCCAGCTCCTTGTTCGAGTCGGAGTATCCGATCATCACTTCCTGTTCGTCAGCCCGGCTCGCCAATGCCGCACGGTAGCAGGGCATGTCGAGCAGCGTCGCGATCGTCGCGGGGGCATCCCGCAACCCCGACTCCTGTTCGAAGAGGGGTGCGATCCGAAGCGCGGCGTTTGCGCCGCCCGGATCGCTGAGCCCCGAGTCCTTCATGAGCAAGAGCACCGCGAGGGCATCCGAGGGTGTTTCGCAGCCCGAAATGATCCAGGTTTCCAGGGCGTTGCGGTAGCCGTCGTCGATGAGGCTCCTCACCGTCCGGAAGGTGGCAACAACTTCCTGCGTGACCGGATCGAGTCCATCGAGGTTCATCGGAGCGAGGGGGCGCGGGTTCGCGATCTCGGCCTGAAGGATCGTCGTGCGGGCGGCTTCATCGAGTTCCAGATAGGCTGGCGTCACTCCGGCCCGCGCGAAGAGCTCGGC
>CAIPGK010000025.1 GCA_903864575.1 uncultured Chloroflexota bacterium | reverse complement strand
TCGGGCAAAAGATCGGGAAGACACGCGCCGGAAGTCGACGGGTCCACATCGGAGGGTGGACGATAGTCGTTCATGAGCCTGCCTCCCTGACGTCGCCAGCGGCTTCCGTGGCCGCGGAAGGTCGTGCCATCCGGCCCACGTTGGTGGAGCTTGCGTCATTTTCGCGAAGGCAGTCAGGAATCACAATGACCAGCCCGAATCGTGGTCCGGCGGGTGATTCCGCAGGTTTCACCACGGAGATCGCGGTCTTTCGGGATAATCCTCACGATCATCGAGCGGTGAGGCAGGCAGGCCGGCGAGTCTGTCGGCTGTGACGTCCCGATCGGTTTCGACGCGCAACTCGACCCCACCAGTAGTTCATCCAGCGCGGCTTGCAACGACAACTATCCTCTGCGCAGTACTTCGTGCAGCAGTCCCCGTTCTTCTAGCAACGGTTGTCCTTCCCGGAACCATTGCCGCATGGACCCGACACGTGCGGCTTCCGGCCGCCCCGGTCAGTTTGTGATCGACCCGACGTGCGCTTGCCGGCAAGTGCCGAAACCGGATTGTCGCCCGGGCTGAATTGGCTACCGAGGAGTACGCCGACCGCCACGGCAATACCCTCCCGACGGGTCACGCTTCGGCCGCTTGCCCCCAAATCTCGTCGAGTTTGCCGTGGTCCATGCTTGCCGCTCGGCCGTGAACGCCTGCTCTGAGGACACCTGCTGATCCCACTACCATATCCTGCATTCATCATATCAACGGGACTTGCCGAAAGGTGCCGGAAATGCTGGCCAATCGGTCCAGGTCATCGCCATGGCGGGAACCGGTGGTGTTCCGTGGGGAGCGTCGTCGAAGAAGCGTTGAACACGAGGTCGCCAGTTTCCGGACCGGACCTTGGGCTGACCGTTTGATTGCTGGATCCTCGACGGGCTTCAGGCTCCTGCTCGGGTTCGCGCATCGGGTTCCCGCTTTTTTTGGCTGCCGCCTCGGACGCGCGTCGGCGAACAGGAATCCGCCGAAGGTACGTGCCTCGACCGGCGCGGCGAGCCTTCGTTGCCGACCATCGTTGCACTTGAATTGACTCCGGTACACTTGCTCTACGCGCGAGGACGCGCCGTCTGCGTACCATAGGGGCGATCATGACCATTGTTCAGGCAAGCGACGAACGCAACCGGTCCCGGAGCGAGGCTGCTGAAACCTCCATCCGCGAGAACGTATGGCTGCACTACACCCAAATGGCAGCCTACCAGAACCCTGAGAATCGCCCGTTGATGATGGTGAAGGCGGAAGGCTCCACCCTGTGGGACGCCGATGGCAACGCCTACCTCGACCTGCTTGCCGGCATCTACTCCGTCAACGCGGGCTACGGTCGACGGCGAATCGTCGAGGCGATGACCGAGCAGGCGATGGCTCTGCCCTTCGTAAACCCGTTCGGCTACACGAGCCTTCCCGCCGCGGAGCTGGCCGCGCGGCTTGCCCAACTCGCCCCGCTGGGCGGAGATGCCCGCGTCTTCTTCACATCCGGCGGCTCGGAGTCGGTTGAGACGGCGTTGAAGCTCTCCAAGCAGTGCCAGATGATGCGGGGCTACCCGAATCGCTACAAGACCATCTCCCGTCGCGTGGCCTGGCATGGAACGACGATCGGCGCACTCTCGGTCAACGGTCTTACGGGGGCGCGGTCCTACTTCGGTCCGCTTATCCCCGGCGCGCGGCATGTTCCAATGTCCCACCGCTATCGCTGCCCATATTGCCAGAACGCTGGCGGCTGCACGCTCGCCTGCTACGATGAAATCGAGCGCATGGTTGAGTTCGAGGGGCCGGATCAGGTGGCCTGCATCATCACGGAGCCGGTGCAGAATTCGGGCGGATGCATTCCGCCTGGGTCGCCGGAGTACTTCCAGAAGATCCGTACTCTCTGCGACCAGACGGGCATCCTGATGATCATGGACGAAGTAATCTGCGGATTCGGCCGCCTTGGCCGGATGTTCGGCTCCGAGTATTTCGGCGTCACCCCGGACATCATCACCACCGCGAAGGGCATCACCTCGTCATATGCCCCGCTCGGCGCGGTGCTGGTGCGCAAGGGCATTGCCGACGAGTTCGCCGAAGCGGCGCCCGAGGGCGCCACTGCGCCGGTGCGCGAGGCGCGCGACACCGGATTCGCCCACGGGTTGACATTCGGCGGGCACCCGGTTTCATGCGCGGCCGCAAACGCCAACCTCGACATCATGTTGGAGGAGGATCTTCCTGGCCGGGCGGCGGAGATGGGCGGGTACCTGCGGCGCGAACTCGAGGCCGCCTTCGGGAGCCATCCGAATGTGGGCGATATTCGCGGGGCGGGGCTGTTCATTGGCATCGAGCTGGTGGCCGACAGGGAGACCAGGGAATCCTTCCGCAACGCCCAATTGCTGGCCGAGCTCTCCGACGACATGCGCGCCCGCGGGTTCATCGTCCGAAGCGACAGCCGCAACGACCCGACGACCCAGCTTTGCCCGCCGCTGATCATTACGCGCGAGGAGTGCGACCAGACGGTGAGAATGCTGGTGGAAACGATCACGACGCTGGGCAGGAAGCTTGGCACGATCGGGACGTCGTTCGCTGGAGCGTAGATCATGGTCGATGATTTCATGCCCGCGGCGTTCCCGCCAGATGACAAGCCGGTGCTGTTTACCGAGGATGGCCCGAACATCCTCGTGCGCATCCTGTGGTTCCTGCTGATCGGCTGGTGGCTTGGGGGAATCCTCTCCGGGGTCGCGTGGTTTCTCAATGCCACCATCATCGGACTGCCGATCGGACTCTGGATTGTGAACCGGCTGCCAACGTTCATCACCCTTCGGCCGCAGGAGAAGTCCTGGATGGTCGAGAACGGCGAGGTTCGCCAGACGACCAGACAGCGGAATTTCGTGGTTCGCGCGCTCTACTTCCTGCTGATTGGATGGTGGTTTTCCGGCGTCTGGATGGCGGTTGCCTACGCGGCCCTCATCACCATCATCGGCTTTCCCCTTGCTTTCTGGATGTATGGCCGGGTCGGCGCGGTGACGACCCTTTACCGATCCTGAGGTTGGGCTGTCCTGTCACGCGAACGGCTCCGCTCGGAGGTCGAGCGGGGCTGTGGTCGCCAGGACACCCCATTCCGCCAGGACAGCAGCCTGAAGATGTGCTGTCCGGGCTGCACGAGGTGATCCTGAGATGTGGTGCGCCGGCGATGTGAGCGAGCGCACTGCGCGCCTCGGTGCCCGTAGCTCCATACTGTGCGCTTCGTGTCTTGCATTCGCCAGCCTGGGACGGGAATTGCAAGTTGCCGGTCGGCGGTCGCTGAATATCCGGGTCGCCATGGCGCGCCCGATCGGACATTGCGACGCCCCTGCCGGGAACGGCAGGGGCGTCGCACACAGACCGGCTGCGATCCCTGTCAGTCGCCTTGCGAGGCGATGATGGTCTCCTGTTCGTCGGCGAATGCCTCGGCGGTCTCCGGGAGTTGCGGTTCGATGCCTGCCTCGTGATCGGCGACGGGGCCGGAAATCGGACCGAAAATGGCGGTGACTTCCGCGCCGTCGAGCGTTTCTCGCTCAAGCAGCGCGGCCACCAGGGCGTCCAGTTTCTCGCGATGGCGAGTGTTGAGATCGAGCGCCGTGTGAAGGCTCGCCTCGACCATCTCGCGGACAGCGGTGTCGAGCCGTTGCGCGGTCTGATCCGAGTAAGCCTTCTCCTGCGTGATTTCCCGGCCGAGGAAGACGTGCTCCTCGCCCGTTCCGAGATAGACCGGGCCGACGTCCGGGCTCATTCCCCACAGGCCGACCATGCGGCGCGAGAGACTGCTTGCCTCTCGCAGGTCGTTCTCCGCACCGGTGGTGACTTCGTCGTACACGACCATTTCGGCGGCGCGGCCACCAAGAAGCATCGCCAGTCGGCCCTGCAGGTAGGTTCGGCTGTAGTTGTGCCGATCCTCCTCGGGCGTCTGCACGGTGACGCCGAGCGCGCGGCCACGGGGCACGATGCTCACCTTCCGCAGCGGGTCCGCGCCCGGCGTGAAGTGGGCAACCAGCGCGTGTCCCGCCTCATGGTAAGCGACGACCTCGCGCTCCTTGGCGTTCATCAGCCCGGCGCGGGTGGTGCCCAGGAGAATCTTGTCGAGCGCTTCCTCGAAGTCCTCCGCCATGATCTGCTTGCGATTCTTGCGCGCTGCCATGAGCGCAGCCTCGTTGACGAGGTTGGCAAGATCGGCGCCGGAGAACCCGGTCGTGCCCTTCGCCAGCGATTCCTTGTCGACATCGATGCCAAGCGGAAGCCCGCGGGTATGAATGTTGAGGATCGCCTCGCGCCCGGTGCGGTCCGGCAGCCCCACGGTCACCTGGCGGTCGAAGCGGCCGGGACGCAGCAGCGCGGGATCGAGAACGTCCGGCCGGTTGGTCGCGGCCATGACGATCACTTCCTGATTTGTTTCGAACCCGTCCATTTCGACCAGCAACTGATTGAGCGTCTGTTCGCGCTCATCGTTGGACCCGCCGAGGCCGGCGAATCGCTGGCGGCCGACGGCGTCCATCTCGTCCACGAAGATGATGGCCGGGGCGTGCTGCTTGGCCTTGTCGAAAAGGTCGCGGACGCGGCTGGCGCCGACG
>CAIPGK010000024.1 GCA_903864575.1 uncultured Chloroflexota bacterium | reverse complement strand
AGGCGGCGACGCACTCGCCGTCGGGCTGCTGCCACGGTCGGACACGTAGCTCGCAGCGCAGGTTTCCACGCGCGATGCCCCCCGATGCCGATCGGTCTCGGACAAACGCCGGGGTCGGTTCCTGATTGGACGGGCTCAGGAACGCGTCAGAGTCTCCAGTACCGCGACTGCACCGACGCCGCGTGATCGATCGCGGCGCGCGCATCCAGACCTGCCAGGCGCGACGCGGGGATCGTCTCCGCGCGGCCGCCATAGGGGTCCGGGATGGCGGTCATGCCGACGAGCGTCTCGCCGATGGCCGCCGAGCAGTACGGCGCATACTGCGCCGCGTACCCGCCCTCCTGCGTGACGACGAGTCGACCGTCGCAGCATTCATCGGCGAGCGCCATCATCGTCCGGGTCATTGCCCGGAAGCCGTCGAGGGTGAGGCTCATCCGGGCCAGTGGATCCATGATGCTCGCATCCTGCCCCGCCGAAACCATGATCAAATCGGGGTTGTACTGGCGGACGATCGGCGTCACGATCCGCTCGAACGCGATCGCATATCCTGCGTTCCCCGTGCCCGCAGGCAGGGGAACGTTGACCGTGAAGCCCTGTCCGGGCCCCTCCCCGACGTGGTCAACGGCTCCCCAGCCAACGGGGAACAGGTCGTCCTGGTGAAGCGAGATGAACAGGACCTGATCGTCGCGCCAGAAAGCATCCTGCGTGCCGTTGCCGTGGTGCACATCCCAGTCAAGGATCACGATCTTCTTTGCGCCATGAACCGCTCGCGCATGATAGGCGGCAACGACGGCGTTCGCGTAGACGCAGAATCCCATCCCCTGATTGGCCATCGCATGGTGTCCCGGGGGGCGAACGAGCGCATAGGCTGAACGGACCGCGCCGGACATCACCGCATCCACCGCCGCGATGGTTCCCCCGGCGGCAAGGCGAGCGATCCTGTCGCCGCCGGGACCCATCGGCGCGCCGATGCCGGTCTCCCCGCCCGCGCCCGCCGAGAGGGTCGCTACCCGCTTCAGGTGGCGCGGAGTGTGGTAGACCCGCAACTGGTCGTCGGTCGCCAGCACCGGGTCGATCCGCACCATGTGATCGGTCACCCCATACAGGTCCATGAGGTGCTTCGGGCGCCCGACCAGCCCCGGGCCGGATACATGCGGCACAGGATCTGAAAACGGGAACGGGGTTACATAGTCGATGAGCCAGAGGCCTGTATTGTGCGCCAGATAGCGATCGTCGAAGACCAGTCCGACCGACGGCACGCCGGAATCCGTCACGATATTCTCCTCTGCCGGAAGACGTTCTCTCCAGCGCATCGTGCCAGAGGCGGGACCGAATGAAAATGCCCCGGGCCTGCCAGCACGGCGGGGGGACGGGGATGGCTGCTCGACCCAGGGGGGTCAGTTCGGACCGATGGCGAGCGACATGCCATCGAAGACATTCCACATCCAGATGAAATCGCCCCACCCGTAGAAGCGCTTGGCGCCGATCGCGGGGTCGGATGCATAAACCCCGTCAGCATCGTAGCCATAGATCACGAGCGTGTGCTGCCCTGCCGCGATCCAGTAGGACGAACCGTCAGCACCGGTCTCGTAGTACCCGGTGTCGCCTTTCAGGCCGATCCAGACGAGCACCGGCGTGCCGTTATCGATGTAGCGGGTGAGTTGACTGGTGTCCCCGTTGGCGTAGAAGACATCGGCCCAGTATCCAAACTCGGGCATCACGGCAGCGAGCGGTTCGGCGTAGATGCCGTAATCGTCGGTTCCGCCCCATTCGCCGTAGATGTTGCCCCGGAAGCCGACGTGGGGATTGGAGGACTGCCCGAAGTACGGGTCGAAATCCCACTCGGTCACCTGTGTGCCGTAGGCGGCCATCGCGATAGCAAGCGAGGCGTACTCGCAACTGAGCCCCCGCTGTTGCCACAGGGCAGGCACCCAGACAGAGTTCACCGGTTCCAGATTGGCCGTGCCGCCCCCGCCACCGGAGACGTTCCCACCGCCGAGTTCGAAGACCTCCGGGTTGTCGTCGCAGCCGCCGCCATCGGTGATCGCGAGCGGCACGCTGCCGATGTACGCGCCGTTCACATTGACGTCAAGCGATCCGGCACGGCCCGCGGGCGCGTCTCCCAGATCGAAGCCGAGAAACGCGATGCCGTTGTCGTCCGTGAAGCCTCGGTTGACGGAGTAGACATCGCTGTCCACATGGAACGCAAGCGCGATCTCCGCCCCGGCCACCGGCCCACCTTCGTGAACCTCGACACTCGTGGCCACGTAACACCCGGGCCCCGGCGTCTCGCTGCCGACTTCGACCCAGATCTGGCTCCCCGCCGCGAACGCCTCAGGCGAACCCGCTGCGAGCAGCGCGGGCATCGCGATTAGCGCGGCCGCCAGCGCAACACCCAACCGACGCACCCCGGAACCCTCCTCGTGATCGTTCCCAGCCCCGGAACGCCGGATCGGGCCGAGCGGTTTCGCCCGCACCCTCGGCGCTCGACGGAGCCGGCACTGCAAACCGCGCACGCCCGGCATCGCCCCCGCTGCCGTCATCCTCGCAAACCTACCACACGGCATCCGCCGCGGCGCCAGATGCCGACGGTATGAAGTGTGCGTCTGGCAACGTTCGGGACCACTGGCACGATCCCTGCGGCAGAGATGCCGAACCACACCCGCCGGTCCGGCGTTGGCCGTTTCCGCGAGGAGTTCTCCGCCAACCGGCGCGCAGGCTGCCTGAAAGGGAGTGCACATGGCCCGACTGGTCACAGATACCGACCGCGCAATCATCCGGCTGCTGCAGCAGGATGCGCGCATGTCCTACGCGGAAATCAGCCGGGCGACCGGCATTCCCGAGTCAACGGTGCGCAGGCGAATGGACCGCCTGCAGCAACGCGGGGTGATCGAATTCGCGATGCTGGCCGACCCCTCGAGACTCGGCTACGAGGTGCGGGCCATGATCGGCCTGCGGGTCGACCTCGAACGGCTCGACCAGATTGCCGACATCCTTCGCGCAATGGACGAGGTGACGTTCGCTGCGTTCCTCACCGGCAATTTCGACATCACCGTGCAACTGGTAGTCCGCTCGCAGGATGCGCTGGTCGAGTTCCTGACACGGCGCCTCGCGGTCATCCCGGGGATGCGTTCCTTCGAAACGTTTCTCATGCCGTACGTCATCAAACCGGCCACCGCGTGGGTTCTTCCGGAAGCCGATATCGCCATGAACGGCGACTTCGGCGAGGAGGATTCCGAACCGGGCGAGACGATCCGGCCCCACCCCCCGCAACGAACCGGCAGTCAGCGCGCTGCCCGTTGACCTACTTCTCGCGCGCGTCGTCCTCGGCGAACCGCTGCTCCTTCCACGGGTCAGCCTGATTGCTGTACCCGAAGGACTCCCAGAACCCCGGCCGGTCATCGGCAGTGACCTCGATCGCCCGAAGCCACTTGACGCTCTTCCACGCGTAAAGTGCGGGCAGCACCGACCGCACCGGGAACCCGTGCTTCATCTCGAGAGGTTCGCCGTTCGCACCGGTGGCGAGGATCGCGCTTTCGTCCCGGAGCGCCGCCAGTGGCACGTTCGCCGTGTAGCCAGCCTCGCCGTGCATGACCGCAAACCGCGCGTCAGGAAGCGGGCCGGCGAGGTCCAGCACCGTCCGCGCCAGCACGCCGCTCCAGCGAGTGTCCAGCACCGACCAGCGGGTTACGCAATGGAGATCACCCGCCTGCTCGATTCGGGGCAACGTCTGGAACGCGCACCAGTCGAGGCGAAGTTCCTGCGCGACCAGTCCAAACACCCGGAAATCCCAGGTTGCAGGATCGAACTCTGGCGCTTCGCCCTGGTGCAGCACCGGCCAGCGCTTCGCCGCATGCTGCCCCGGCGGGAGCGGCTTTCCGATGGGTTCGCTGGCGGCGGGTTTGCGGACTGGGCTCTTGCGGACATGCATGACGCGACGCTTCCTGGACTCCCGGGCGGCGGCTTGCCCGATCATCTCCGGGAACCCGCCCTGCTGCAGTTGGAAGTATAGGTCGCCCGGCGAGCGGGAGTGCCACCGCTCCGATCCGCTGCCGGGTCTGGAACCACCAGGAGGACGACGTCGTTAGCACTCTCGTAGCGTGAGTGCCAACAACGGTTGACGACCCTCGCGCAGTCTCTATACTTTCCGGGCAGTAATGTCCGTCGGGGCTGTACTGCCCGTTCCCGGGACACGATCCCGGCCGGGGTTCGAGCGATGCCGCAGGATACGATGACCGAGAAGCGCGACTACTACGATGTCCTGGGAGTCTCCCGCGGTGCGACCGCGGAGGAGATTCGTCGCTCCTATCGCCAACTCGCCCGCAAGTATCATCCCGATCTCAATCCGGGCGATGACCATGCCGAGGAACGGTTCAAGGAACTCAATGAAGCCTATGAGGTCCTGAGCGACGACAACCGCCGAGCCTCCTACGACCGATTCGGTCACGCCTCATCCGGTTTCGGCGGCGGCGGCGATCCGTTTGGGTTCGGCGGACAGGGCTCGCCGTTCTCCGATCTTTTCGAGAGTTTCTTCGGCGGCGCGGCAGGCGGTGGAACCGCTGGACGACGCCAGCGCGGCCCCGCTCGCGGAGCGGACCTGCAGGCAGTCGTGGACATCTCGTTCGAGGAGGCCGTCTTCGGCGCCGAGAAGGATGTCGAACTCACCCGGCCTGAAACCTGCGAGTCCTGCAACGGCACCCGCATGCGGGACGCCATGCCTCCCACACGCTGCTCCTCTTGCGGCGGCTCCGGCGAGGTTCGACGCGTCCAGCAGACGATTCTCGGCCAGTTCATGACCAGCACCCCGTGCTCCGCCTGCGGTGGCGAAGGTGTGCAGATCACCGATCCTTGCCCGAACTGCCGCGGCAGGGGGCGGGTGACGCGCGCACGCACGATCAGCGTCACGATT
>CAIPGK010000023.1 GCA_903864575.1 uncultured Chloroflexota bacterium | reverse complement strand
GGCGCCGTGCGCGGTTCGGCCGGAGACGATGATCTCAGTCGGGGCGGAGCCTTTCTCTCCCACGGCGACGCGGCCGAGGGTCTGCTCGCCGACGATCGCGAGATCCGGGTTCAATCCGCTCGCGAGGCTATGAAGGATGCCGTCTCCGGAGACTTCCTCGTCCGCCACCTCATTGATCACGAGGGTGCCCTTCAAGGGCACGCCAGCCCGCGCAAGGGCGACGCCCGCCATCACCTGCGCGGTGACGCTTGCCTTGTCGTCCCCAGCCCCGCGGCCATAGACCCTGCCGTCCGCGATGGTTGCGGAGAAGGGCGGATAGGTCCACGCGGACTCTGAGCCCGTCGGAACCACATCGAGGTGGGCGTTGAAGACCAGGCGCGGGTGGCCGTCGCCGAGTTCGGCGATGAGGTTGTCGTGGCCGGGCGCGTTTGGCTCGATCCGGCAGCGGAAACCCTCGGCAGCCAGTTTTCGGTGGCAGATTGCGATCGCGTCCTGAACATCGCCGGGGGGATTCACGCTGGGAATCCGGACGATCTCCTGCAGGAAGGCGATGGTTTCAGCGTCGTCGATGGCAGCGAGCACGCGGCGGGCGGCGTCGTCATTCAGGGGCAGCATCGGGCGAATGCCTCCGGTGGCGGCGTGGGCGCACCGGAAAACCCGGGCGCATCGGTATACTCAGTCGGGATAGTCGCATGAACCGGGCGGATGCAGGCGATGCCTGCGGTCACCCCACAGGAATGGAGCATTGACGATGGCGAGCGCGGCGGGCAAGAAGGTCGCGATGGTGATCGCGAACAATTTCGAGGATTCCGAGGCGATCGATCCGAAGAATCACCTCGAGTCGCTTGGAGCGGAGGTGGTGCTGATCGCAGCTGCTCCCGGCGCGTTCAATGGGAAGAAGGGCGGTTCCCTGACGGCGGAGCGCACCTTTGCCGATGTCGACCCGGCCGAGTTCGACATGCTGGTCATTCCCGGCGGTGGCGCCCCGGAGAACCTGCGCATTCACAAGCCTGCTGTCGAGTTCACGCGGGCGTTCGTGCAGTCGGGCAAGCCCGTCGGTTCGATTTGCCATGGGCCGCAGTTGCTCATTTCCGCCAAGGTCCTGAACGGACGCACGGTTACGGCGGTGAACAAGATCGGCGACGACATCGTCAACGCGGGCGGGAATTACGTCGACGAAGCCCTGGTGATCGACGGCAATCTGATCACCTCCCGCGTGCCGGGCGATCTCCCTGTGTTCAACGAGGCCCTGGGGAAGGCGCTCATCGGCTGATCGGCGGCGCATCGGACCGGAGGGGTCATGTTTCCCTACGCGCCGGGACAGTCTGAACTTGGCGACATCGAGGTGGTGGCCGGCGAAGATGGCCGGCTCCATCTCTTTCACCTGACACTGCCCAATCACGACGTGGTTCAGCATGCTGTATCGGATGATGGGCTGCAATGGTCTCCAGTGGCGCCCGCTATTCGCACCGGCGAACCCGGCGAATGTGATGACGACCAGATTTGGACGATGAGCGTGACCCGGGTGGGCAGGCGCTGGATGATGCTCTACACCGCGTTGTCGATCGCCGACGAGGGGCGAGTCCAGAAAACCGGCGCGGCCACCTCGGATGATCTCCTGATCTGGCGCAAGCTTTCCCGCGAGGCGGTCGCAGCCGCTGATTCCCGATGGTACGAGAGCGACCCTGCCGAGTGGGGCGGCGTCTCGTGGCGTGACCCGAAACCTGTTGCGGCTGATGGTCGCTGGTACGCGACGGTGGCCGCACGCGAGAAGGCTGGCCCGCTGATGCGGCGTGGCTGCGCGGGGCTCATGTCCTCGGATGACTTCGAGACCTGGCGGATCGAACCTCCCCTCTTCGCGCCGCGCCGCTACTGGGATCTCGAATGCCCGCAGGCGTTTCAGGTCGGGGATGGTTGGTACCTGACTGCCGCGACGATGGAAGATCGGCGGCAACGGTACTGGTCGGCCCCCGCGCTGCAGGGTCCGTGGGTGGTTCCATCGGACGGCGGGATCCTTGCTCCCGGCGGGCACTATGCCGGCCGGGCAATGCGCTGGAATGGTCTGGATTTGCTCTGGTGCTGGCACCAGCAGCGACTCCACGAAGGGTGGGTGGCAGACGGCCGCAGGATCGACTGGGCCGCGATCCGCAACCCCTACGGCAAGACCCTCGCTCCCCCGCTGGTGCTGGAGCGGCGGAACGACGACCGCCTCGCCCGGGTTTCGTTCCCGGGCTGGACGGCGTTCCGCGAGCACGACCCGGCTCCCGTTGCGCACCGACGACGGACGCAGTTTCACGGCGTCGCAGCACCCACCCGGGCATGGGAGATCGATGCTCCGGGAGGAATGGATGTCCTTGCGGCGGAGGATGAGGCGGCAGACGCCGACATTACGCTCGACCTCGTCCTCTCCGGCGCGGCGGGTGGACTCGGCTTCCGCCTGGATGACGAAGGTGGCGGCATCTTCGTCGAGGCTGCTCCGGGATCGCGCGAGATCGCGCTGGTCAAGTGGATGCCGGAGGGCGACCCGCGCGCCGGAACGCGCGGTTATCGGCGCGAGGAGGTGCAGCGCGAGACAATGGCTGAACCGTTTCCGTCGGAGCACGCCGTCGCATTGCGATTGCTGACCGTGGGTCCATACATCGAAGTGAGCGTGGCCGGCGAGGTGGTGATTGCGACCTTCTCCGGTGAGCGGTTTTCAGGCGGCTGGGGCATCTGGGTGGAATCGGGTACTGCGCGAGCCAGTAACGTGCTGCTCGCTCCAATGCGCCGCCCGGGCTGATTGGCCGAATTGCGAATCGTGAGGAATCAGGGCAAGGAGTGAACGTGACGGGCAACGTGACGGCTGGTGATGATGCGCTGGCGCGCCTGCAGGCGGCG
>CAIPGK010000022.1 GCA_903864575.1 uncultured Chloroflexota bacterium | reverse complement strand
GCGGCGCGCGAGGAGCGCAAGCGGATGCGGGACGCGCTGGTCGAGGACCCGCAGGTCCGCGCCAAAGCGGAGGACTTCGTTACCCGCTACACCTCGGGCAACCCGTTCGAGGACTACGACGAGAACGAAGCCGTCGAGATGTTCGAGATGGTTCGCGAGGAGGCCTCTCCGGAGGAACTCCGCGAGGCGCTCGCCGAGACGATCAGGAACTTCACCCCGGAGCAGAAGGCGGCCTTCGCGGCGGCGCTCCAGGGCGGCGCGGCCGGAGGCGAGGGCCACGGCGCGATGGGCCTCAAGGCCCCGGGCGGCGGCGCGGACCAGAAGATGGGCGTGGGCGGCGGCCTCGGCGATCTGATGTCCGGCGCGGGCCAGATGCAGCCGCAGCGCGGCGGTCAGCCGGCTGGCGGCATGGGCATGGATGACATGCTCGGCGGTCTGCTTGGCGGTCTGCTCGGCGGCGGCATGGCTGGCGGCGGGATGCCGGGCGGCCAGATGCAGAGCCCGGCCCAGAGCCCGTTCGGCAGCATCCTCGGCGGCCTGCTCGGCAGTGCCGGGCAGCCCATGCCGCAGCGCCCGCAGATGGGCAACGACCCCATCGGCGGGCTGCTCGGCGGGCTGCTCGGCAGCGGCACGATGAAGGCCCCGCAGGGCTTCGGCCAGATGCCGGCGCAGCAGCAGGGCGGCGATCCGATCGGCCAGATTCTCGGCGGCCTGCTCGGCGGCGCGCAGCCGCAGCAGCGGATGCCGATGCCGAAGCAGGATCCGTTCTCCCAGATGTTCGGTGGCGGGCAGATGCCGCAGATGCAGCAGATGCCGCAGCAGCAGCAGGGCGGAATGAACAGCGCCCTGATGAAGATGGTCATGGGCGGCATGGCTGCCTTCGCCATGAAGAAGATCCTCTCCGGCGGCCGCTAGGCGCTCGGGAGAACCTTTGAGGACGGGGGTCGCGCCAGGCGCGGCCCCCGTTCTGCGTTGAGTGGGTGGAGCGCGACATCATGGCCATGCTGGCCTCCCATCCGGAAGTGCTGTTCCTGCTGCTCGCCCCGGTCATCGCGACGATGGCGGGTGGAGCGCTCTCGGCCGTGGTCGATCTCGGGCCGAAGGCGCGGAGCGGCGTGCAACACTTCGCGGCGGGCGTGATCTTCGCCGCAGTCGCCGGGGAGCTGCTTCCGGAACTGAGCGCCAGCCACCAGCCGGTTTACATCCTGGCTGGCTTCCTCGTCGGCGTCGTCGTCATGCTCGGCATCCAACACGCCACGCGCGGCGGCGACAAGCCGGGAACCGAACCGGAATCACGGAGTGGGCTGAAGATCGCGGTTGCGATCGATGCGGCGATCGACGGTCTACTGCTTGGTCTGGCCTTCGCCGCCGGGGAGGAAACCGGGGTGATCTTCACCCTTGCGCTGGCGATGGAGATGTTCTTCCTCGCGCTCTCCACCGGTTCGATCCTGCGGGTGGACGGTGCGAAGACGGGCGAGTTGTTCGGGATGTCCGTCCTCCTCGCCGCTATCCTCGCCGGGTCCGCGCTGCTTTCGCTGTTGGTCGCGGGTTCGCTGACCGGACCGGCATTGGTGGTGGCCGCAAGCCTGGCTGCCGCCGCGCTGCTCTTCCTGGTTACCGAGGAATTGCTGGTGGAGGCCCACGAAACGGCGGAGACGCCGCTGCTGACGGCGCTCTTCTTCATCGGCTTCATCGCCATCTATCTCGCCGGCGCGGTATAACCCCTCCATGCCGACCTACGACTACGCCTGCCGGGAATGCGACGTCTACTGGGAACGCGAGCGGCCGATGACCGACGCCGCGTTGCCCAGCGAGTGCCCCCTCTGTGGCGGGGCCGGCGAGCGCGTTTTCACCATGCCGAAACTGCTCTTCAAGGCCGACCCGCGCGACGT
>CAIPGK010000021.1 GCA_903864575.1 uncultured Chloroflexota bacterium | reverse complement strand
GGTGGCGGCCGCCCGCGGCGGCGGTGTTTGCGGCGGCGCGAGCGCAACATTCGCAACCTCAACTGAGGTGTCGTCGTCATTCGTCGCCGCCACCGCCGCCGCTGCCGCCGTCGCCGCCGTCGCCTCCGATCGATCCGCCACCGCGTCCCTTGCGTCGTCGCCTGCCGGCGATGACGAGCCCGCCAGCCGCTCCCGCCGTCGCACCGGCGAGACCGAACGCGGCGAGCGAGCGGACGAAGCCACGGCGGTTCATGGAGACTGGTTGCGCTTCCTGCGCTTCTTGCGCTTCCTGAATTTGTCCGTCTTCGGGCATTTTCCCTCCACAGTGCCTTGATTCGACGCACACGGTGAGTTACCGCATGCGCTCACTCCGCTGAACCCGCGCATTCAGCCGCCCCCAGCCGAGGTTACATGAACCAAGCGACTGTACGTACACTACTGAACCGTCGCCATTCTGTCAATGCGCAAAAAACACGAACGGGCGAATTAACGGCAAAGACGCTGGATCATCGTCGCTGGTCGGACCGGCGGTCACCGCTCCGATCGCCCGGTTGAGCGCTCCTCGTGCGCGACCACGGCTGCCGCGCGCTGGGTCATCCCGTCGGTCAGCGAGGGGAGCGCCGCGCTGGATCGCCAGTCAACCAGCCGGCTTTTGGTAGGCTTGACACGCGCAACCGGCGCGAACTCCGAAGGCCGAGGTGACCAGATGGATCGCGAACAACTGCACGGCACGCGGATGCTGGAGCGCGAAGCGCAACTGCCGACCGCGAGGGCGAAGGAGGCGATCCAGCACAACCTCGAACTCGGCCTGCCATCGGCGGAGTCGATCCGGGACCGCACCATTCCGCTGTTCAACCGCAGTGGGTACCGCTATCACCACAGCGCGACCTTTGGCCATCGCCCCTATCTTGCGGACATGCGCGAACTTGGCGGGCAGGATGTCGCCATCGTTGGCGTCCCGTTCGATGGAGGAACGACCTTCCGCTCCGGCACCCGGTTCGGCCCGCAGGGAATGCGGGACATCTCGGGGCTTCATTCGGGCTACAACTTCGAGCGCGGCGTCGATCTCTACGAATCGCTGGACATCGTTGATGTGGGCGACGTGTCGGTCATTCCGGCGAACATCGAGAAAAGCTTCGACCAGATCGACAAGGCGGTCGCCTACATCCACGAGCGGGGCATCTTCCCGGTCATCCTTGGCGGCGATCACAGCATCGGGTATCCCGACATTCGCGGGCTCGCTCCCTATGTCGACGGAAACATCGGGATCATCCACTTCGACCGTCACTCGGATTTGTCCGAGTACAACATCGACGAGCGGATGCACGGGACGCCGTTCTTCCACGCAACCAACATCCCCAATGCTCCCGCGACCAATCTGGTCCAGATCGGCATCGGCGGGTGGACCGGCAATCGTTCCGGCGTCACCACTGCCAGAGAGCGCCGCGCCAACGTTATCACGATGACCGACATCGACCGCTGGGGCATCGAGCGCATCTGCGAGATGGCCCTCGAGATGGCGTGGAAGAACGCCAGGGCCGTCTTCCTCTCGTTCGATATCGACTCCGTGGACCCGGCGTTCGCTCCCGGAACGGGAACTCCGGAATCGGGCGGCCTGCTGCCGCGCGAGGCGTTCCGGATGCTGGAGATGGTGACCCGCGAAGGGTTGGCCGGCATGGAGGTGGTCGAGGTCGCGCCGCCCTATGATGTGGCGAACATCACCTCGCTGCTGGGCGTCCGCGTCGTGCTCGACGTGCTCGCGACCCTCGTCGAGAACGGCAAGCTCGGGCAGCGCCCGGACACCAGCCGGAAGGCGGATCCGGCGGTCTCGCGGGCCGAGGACGAGACCGGCGGCGTCGGCGGGTGATCCTGCATCGGGATCCACCTGCCGTTGAAGGCCGGGGAAGCGGCGCGACGCAATGCCGGAGGATTTGACTCAGCGGCCTCAACCGAGCGGCAATTCCCGCCGCCGCTCGCCCGTGAGGGCGTAGATGGCATTCGCGAGCGCAGGCGGAACCACGACGACCGCCGGTTCGCCAAGCCCGCTCGGCGCGGCATCCGACGGAACCAGCCAGGTCTCGACGATCGGCGCCTCATCGAACCGGAGCAGTCGATAGCCGTCGAGATTGGCGGTGGCCGGCGCGACGCCTCCCGCCGCGATCTCGACACGCTCGCCCATCGCCGCGGACAGGCCGTAGAGCGCGCCGCCCTCGAGTTGCTGGCGTGCGATGTCCGGGTTGACGACGAACCCGCAGTCGGCAGCGATCACGAGCCGAACCGGCCGCACGCTCCCATCGTCGGTTCGCGCGACCTCGGCGACGGCGGCGACGATGGTCCCGCCGTAGTCGGCGATGGCGACACCGCGACCGATGCCCTCTGCGGGGGCATCCCAGCCGCTTTTCTCTCGGGCGAGCTCGAGCACGGCAGCGGCGCGCGTCGGGTCGGCGAGGTTGGCGAGGCGGTAGGCGATGGGGTCCGCTTCCGCAAGTGCGGCGAGTTCGTCCATCACCGATTCCGCCACGAAGATGTTCTGCGTTTCACCGACCCCACGCCAGAAGCCGACGGGGACGCCGGAGCGCGCGATGGTGCTTTCGATCCGGCGATGCGGCATGGCATACAGGAATGACTCGGTCAGTCCCGCGGATTGAAACGGATCGATTTCGTCGCCCTCCGGTCCGGTGGCGATGAACGTAGGAAAGCGGGTGATCCCCGCCGAGTCGGCGACGGTGTGATGAATCCAGGCGAACGGCGCGCCCGTGGAGTCGATGCCTGCCTGAACCCGCTGAACGCTCATTGGCCGGAAGAAATCGTGCGCGATGTCCTCCTCGCGCGGCCAGATCACCTTCACCGGGACGCCGAGGTTCTTCGAAATCTGGAGCGCGTCGCCGGTGACGTCGGATTCGGCGCGCCTGCCGAGCCCGCAGCCGAGAAACTGCTGGTGCAGCGTCACCTGGTCCGGGGCGACGCCGCCGATCGCCGAAGCCTGCATGACCACGAAGGATTGGCCCTGGGTGCCGGTCCAGACATCGACCGCGCCCGGGCGGACCCAGGCGGCGGCGCTCATCGGTTCCATGGTGACGTGGGCGAGGAAGGGGGTCACATAGGTGGCGTCGAGGGTTTTCGTGCTGCGGGCGATGGCCTTCTCCGCCATGCCGTCGGCGAAGGCGAGCGGGCCGGGCTGCATCGCCAAAGCCGTGAATGTTTCGATGAGCGAGGACGTGTCCTGCGCGGCGTTCGGGCCGAGGTCCCACTCGACCGATGCCGCGAGCGCCCGTCGACCGCTGAAGGCGGCCCAGAACCCGTCCGCCACGATCGCGATGCCGCCTGTCACATCCGGTCCGGAGGAGGGGATTTCCAGTACATGGCGCACGCCGGGGATCGCCAGCGCCGGAGCCGGATCGAAGGAACGCACCGCGCCGGTGAAGGAGGGTGGCCGCAACATCACGGCGGTCAGCATGCCCTCCATCATGACATCGATGCCGTAAATGGCGGCGCCGGTGACCTTTGCGGGGGCGTCGAGGCGGGGCACGGGTGTGCCGAGCAAGGTGAACTCGGCGGGGGATTTGAGGGGAGGATTGGCGGGAGGGGCCATTGTCGCGGCAAGGCCGGCCAGTTCGCCGAAGGAGGCGGATCGGCTGCCTGCGCGGTCGATCACCGCGCCGTCTCGGGTCGCGAGCGTGGCGGGATCGACCCCCCAACGCTGCGCGGCGGCGGCGATCAGCATGTCCCGCGCCGTCGCGCCGGCGATCCGGAGCGGCATGAAGGATGAAGCGACGCTGGTGCTGCCGAAGGTGAACTGAAAGCCGAATGAACCATAGGCGGGGTCGCCGTAGGCGTTTCGGACGGTAATCCGCTGCCAGTCCGCCCCGAGTTCCTCGGCGACCAGCATCGGCAGCGAGGTCATCACGCCCTGACCCATTTCGGCCTTGTGCAGCGCGATCTCCACCGCATCGTCCGGGCCGATGGTGAGCCAGGCGTTGGGCGTGAACGCAACGGGCTCGGACCCGGTCCCGCTCTCGGGCGCGGGGGTTGCCTGCCGGGCTGCGGCGTTGCCGGGAAGCCGGAATCCGAGGCAGAGTCCGCCGCTTGCGGCAAGCGACGCCTGGATGAGGGAGCGGCGGGAGAGTGGTTGCGCCGTCATGACACGCGCTCCTTCGCGGCGAGGTGAATGGCGGAGCGGATGCGCCCGTAGGTGGCGCACCGGCACAGGTTGGGGCGCATGGCGGCATCGATCGCGGCGTCATCCGGGGCAGGATCGGCGGCGAGGAGCGCGGCGGCGGCCATGATCTGGCCAGACTGGCAGTACCCGCACTGGGGCACGCCTTCGTCCAGCCACGCCTGTTGGACCGGGTGAAGGCCGCCCGCGCCCAGGCCCTCGATGGTGACGATCTGCCTGCCCGCCGCGCTTGCCGCAGGCATGAGGCAACTGGGCACGGCGACGCCGTCGAGGTGCACGGCGCAGGCATGGCACTGCCCGATGCCGCAACCGTACTTCGTGCCGGTCAGGCCGAGGAGATCGCGCAACGCCCACAGCAGGGGCATGTCGTCGGGAATGTCGAGATCGTGGACTTCGCCGTTGACGGTGAGTGAAACCATCCGAGCGCCTCCGGTGGGGACCGCGCGACAGGAGTATGCCCGGATGGTACACGCCCCGCGCCGACTATCGGGTCGGGCGGGGCGTTGGCATGGCTACGCAGGGGCGGACCCCGGGATTACTCGCCAGGGGCGACGGGCTCCGCCCAGAATGCGCCGATGGAGAGATCGCCGGCGACGATCGCCGGTTCGGGGTTCTCGGCGGCGGTGTCGCTGGTGCGGTAGATCGGGACCGAGAGGGTGACCGGGTCCTGCCCCTCGAAGGTGAGGGTGACGTCGACCTTGTCGCCCTTCTTGAAATCGTCGGTGAGGCCGTTCAGCGCGACCCAGGCATGCTCATCGTCCAGCGTGGTGACACCCTTGGCGGCAATGGGCAACCCCTTGGCGGAGGCTTCCGGCGCGGCCCCGGCGAGAGCGACCTGCCAGAAGGAGGATGCCGATGTTTTCGATGAAGACGCGCCAGTGAGGGAGGTGGCCCCGCCCGCGTTGTCGATGGTGAGGTAGAGGTGGAGATCCTCGCCCTTGGCGGCTGCCTCGTGG
Source organism: uncultured Chloroflexota bacterium (assembly GCA_903864575.1). Taxonomy (GTDB): domain Bacteria; phylum Chloroflexota; class Chloroflexia; order Thermomicrobiales; family UBA6265; genus CADCWF01. The sequence continues at coordinate 1,157 of CAIPGK010000021.1, read as the reverse complement.
CCCTTGTCATCCTTGGAGGAACTTGCCGCCGGTGCGCCCGGCTTCGGCGCATCGCCCTGACCGGGACCACCGGGCATGGCGATCCCGCCGCCCGCGGGCTGATCGGGGTTGGAGGAGATCACCTGCGGCGCGCCTGCCGGAACGATCGGAGCCTTGTGGAACATGCTGGGATGGATGAAGAGCCAGAGGAAATAGAGGATTTCGGCGGCGATGATCCCGATCAGCACCCACTCGACGATGACGCCCTTGTGAAAGACCTTTGTTTTGGGACCCGTCGGGGCGGGCGCGTGTGCCGGAACCTGAACGGTGGCGGGGGCGATCTGGGCTTGCCCCTCGGCGATGTCAGTGGTCATGGGTAGAAACAACCTCCCTCGGGTGGCCGGGCGGTACGGGCCGGGCCGGTCATCGCGTTTGCCGACAGCGCTGGATCACACGCTGCTTACGATTCAAAGGTCAATCGTCGCAATGAGCGTGGATCAATCGAGCGCTATGCCATCAACGCGCGTGAACAATTCAACGGGCGGAGTATGAACAAACCGACGTGAGTTTGTCAAGGATCGAGTAGGATCGCGGTTCGCTCTAGACGGACGGAGTAAACATGAAACAAACCAATGGTCAAAAGGCCGTTAGCCTTCACCGGGTACGGTAACGGATTCGGCGGGATCAGCGCCACGGAGCATGGCTGCGCTCGAAAGCCTGATGCTGGTGGTGAGCCGCCGCGCCGGCGACGGGTTCGACAGGCGAGCGCGGCCCGTCCGTCTTCCGGCGGCGCACCGGCCTGGCGAGGTTGCCCGAGACCGCGATTGCGGTCACGACCACCGCCCCGTCGACACCGTTCGGCTGCGAGCGGCGAATGTGGCGGCGAGTGATCCCCGATCAGGATCGCGTTGCCCCGGTTCGCCTGCGGCGGCGATGTCCCGATGCAACGGGTGGCGGCCGCCGGGTCCGGCAAGGGGTCAGGAGGAAGGCGCCACGGGCGTTGCAGCCGGGGGAGTGGGGTGCGGGCCCGGAGCGGGGGGCGCCGAGATGAGGGAGATGGTGAGGCCGCCCCCCACCGCAGGGGGAATCGGCGCGACGCCCGCCGCATCCTGTTTTCAGCGTACCCAGCCGGTCACTGCGATGGCGCCGGCGCGCACGAACTCGAGATCGAGCAGATC
>CAIPGK010000020.1 GCA_903864575.1 uncultured Chloroflexota bacterium | reverse complement strand
CGCGGAAGGATCGATGCGCTTGGGGGCGGTAATCTTGCCCGCAACCATATCATCGACAACCTTCTTGATGGCTCCGCCGCCGCCAGCTGCACCGCTCGCGATCAGACCGTCCGGCCAGACGAGCACGCCCGTCGGGGTGCCAAAGGTGCGGTAGTCGTCCGCGACCTCATTGTCCTTCTGCATCAACACGTTCTGGAGGCCGTGCTGATTTGCCTTCTGGCGGTTCGACTCGAGGTCGCCACGGCTGACCAGGGAGACGGTCAGCTTGTCCGCGAACTCCTTCTGCCACTTGCCGACATCCGGCATCAGCGAGTTGCAGGGGCCGCAACCCGGGTCGGAGAAAATGAGCATGACCGGCTTCCCGCGGGCCGTCAGGGATTCGAGCGTGCTCGTTTCGCCATAGAGGCCGGTCAGGCTGAAGGCGGGAGCCGGCGCGCCAATCGGCAGACCCTCGTCCTCGTCCTCCTCATCCTCGTCGTCCTCATCGTCGTCGTCATCGAGATCGATGTCCGCATTCGCGAGCGCTTCCTCGAGCGCATCCATGCGAACCAGCAGTCGACCGTTCTGCCCAAGCAGGTGAACCAGGAGCCAAACGACGCCGGCCAGCACAAGCCCGATGATGATGAGCAGGGCCAGCAACACCCATTGGAACATGGACAAATCCTCCGTCCACGCGACGAGGCTCGGGCCCGGGTTGCCCATCAACCCGCTGACCCCTACGAACAGGGCAAGCGCACTCAGGATACCGTTCCGCACCAGACTGTGCTTGCCGATCGGCTCATTGCTGAGCTGCCCAAAGCAGTGACAGCTCTCCTTTTTCCCTCGCGCGAGATTTATCGAGATGCCAGCGGTGAAGACCACGAGCAGCGCCAGCAGACCGAGCGCGGCGACCGTCGTCGTCCGCACCGGAATCAGCATGACCGCCAGGATCAACTCCGCGATCGGCACCAGGATACCCAGCGGCTTCGCCAACGACTCGGGAATGCCAAAGTTCTGAACACCCTTTTGCGAACCCGGGATGTCGAAGAGCTTGGCAACGCCCGAGACGATGAACGTAACCGCCAACGCGACCCGCGCTATGGCGAGCAAGATGTCGAGCAATTCCATCCGTCCATTCCTCGATCGCCAACTGCCGATCTTCGGCTCCCCAGCGCGCTCCGGGACCCGAATTGACCGCAGTCTAGCAGGGTTCGCCAAAAATGCAACCGCCCATATATGATATTCGCATGAGTTATACTGGCGTCAGCGTTTCATGAATATTCCCATTCTGCCGGGGTTTATCGGGGGGATCACCTATGGAATCGGTTGAATCGAACGATCGGCTCGCGGAACTGGTGCAGGCCCGCCGCCGAATGCTGGGACTCACGCAAGCCGAATTGGCGGAGCGCGCCGGCGTCTCGCAGACCTACATCTCCAACCTCGAGCGCGGACGCAATCAGTTGCCGAAGGTGCAAATCCGCCGCCAGCTCGCGCAAGCGCTCCGCATGAGTCACATCGATCTGCTGATCGCGGCAGGCGAACTCGACCGCCATGAACTCCCGGGCAGCGCGGACTCGGTGCGCCCGGTTGTCGTTGGCATGACCTCAAAAATGGAGAGCCTGCCGGCCGACACCCGTCGCGCCCTCGAGAGAGTGGTGGATGATTTGCACCGTCTCCATCTCATGACCTGCGCTTCCCCGGGTCCGGGAGGGACGGGGATCGGCGCGTCCTCCGTGTGCATCCCACAGGAGTCCGGTCCGGAGACGACACCAGCCGGTTGAGATCGCGGCACGGCCCGGGGCGCATGCGTACAATTCCGGGATTGTCCGGCGGTCGCGGTCGCGGCTGGTCCTGGCCGCGCGGATGCGGCGAACCGAAAGGGATGTTCGACGTGGTTCAGGCAGAGAAACGACATGCGCGAGGCGAGGTCGTCGAACGCAAGACGATGACCGGCGGCGAGGCGCTCATCGAATCGATCATCGCGCAGGGCGTTCACCAGATTTTCGGCCTTCCCGGCGTCCAGCTTGATGGCGCCTTCGACGCCCTCCATGCCCGCACTGACCGCGTGAAAGTGCTGCACACCCGTCACGAGCAGGCTGCCGCCTACATGGCGATGGGCTACGCTCGCGTCACCAACGACGTGGGCTCCTGCTTCGTCGTCCCGGGCCCAGGGCTGCTGAACGCCACCGCGGCGCTCTCCACCGGTTACGCCTGCAACGACCGCGTGCTCTGCATGACCGGGCAGATCCAGTCGGACATGATCGATTTTGGCCGCGGGCT
>CAIPGK010000019.1 GCA_903864575.1 uncultured Chloroflexota bacterium | reverse complement strand
TCGGCGGGCAGGTCACGCAGCGCCATGAAGCGGGGCCGGGCTTCAGCATAAAAACCGTCCACCTTGTCGGCCTGCGCCTGGCTCAAAGCCAATTCAGTCGGGACATCCCGGCGTTTGCCGGTTTCCCCTATGTACGTACGCCTCGTTCGCGATGCGGCCCCCGAACTGCCCGGCCACCACCCGTGTTCCGGGAGACCGCGTACGTTCGCTGCATTCCGCCTCCACGATCCGGGCTCACCCGGGACGCTTTCGGCGCATCTGCATACGATTCGCCGAATCGAATCCAGTTCCGCGGAATACTCGGCATTTTCCGATATTCGCATTGTTTCATGCGATCTTCGATCGCGAAAGCGCGCATCCGCTTCACCATGATTGTCGGCCCTCCGACGGCCCTGGTGCGTTACGCGGCTGTTGCATGACCGGCGCATTGCCGATCCCCTCCCGGCAAACCCGCCTTCGCCGGATTGACGGCGCTCCCGCCGGATGGCAGCATCGCCCCGCCGTCCACGCGGACGGCGTCCGCGCGTCCGCTCCCGAAGGATGGCCAATGGACCGGCGATGGCTGCTGGCGAGCATCGGTCTGGCCGTGCCCATCGGCGCGGCCGCCGGGTTGGCCAGCGCGGCCTTTCTCGCCGCCCTCGCCGCCGTCACCACCCTTCGCGAGTCCCACGGCTGGCTGATCCTCCTCCTGCCCGTGGCGGGAGCTGTCATCGCCTGGTCCTACGCCGGATTCGGCCGCTCCGCCGCGGGCGGCAACAACCTCATCCTCGACCAGATACATGACGGCCGCCGCGACGATCTGGTTCCCTTGCGGATGTTCCCCCTCGTCCTCGGCGCGACCCTCCTCACCCATCTTGTGGGAGGCTCGGCCGGCCGCGAGGGCACCGCCGTCCAGATGGGCGGCGCCATCGCCGCCTGGGCCGCGCGCGTCCTCGGCCTCGGCGCGGAGCGCATGCGCGTCCTCCTGATGTGCGGCATCTCCGGCGGCTTTGCCGGCGTCTTCGGCACCCCCCTCGCCGGGACCGTCTTCGGCATGGAGGTCCTCGCCCTCGGCGGCTTCCGCTACGACGCGATGCTCCCCTGCCTCGCCGCCGCCGTCGCCGCCGATCTCACCGTCCGCCTCCTCGGCATCCCCCATGCCCACTACGCCGTGGCGACGCCCGTCCCCGCCATCGGCATCACCCCGGTCCTGTTGGTGGCCCTCGCAGGGATCGCCTTCGGTCTCTGCAGCGCCCTCTTTTCCGAACTGGTCGCGCTGATCGAGCGCCTCTCGAAGCGCTGGATGCCCCATCCCGTCTGGCGGACCGCGCTCGGCGGCGTCGCTGTGCTGGCCGTCACCCTCGCCCTCGGCACCCGCGCCTACAACGGCCTCAGCCTTCCCCTGCTCGCCTCATCCTTCGATGGGGGAGACGTGCCCCAGCTGGCATTTCTCCTGAAACTGCTCCTCACCGTGCTCACCCTCGGCGTCGGCTTCAAGGGGGGCGAGGTCACGCCCCTCTTTGTCATCGGCGCGACCCTCGGCGTCACCCTCTCCGGGATCATCCCGCTGGAGCCCGATTTCCTCGCCTCGCTCGGCTTCACCGCGGTCTTCGCCGCCGCCGCCAACACCCCCGTCGCCTGCGTCATCATGGGCGCCGAACTCTTCGGCAACGGCGCGATCCTCTACGGCGGCATCGCCGTCTTCGTCGCCTACACCATCTCCGGCCACCGGGGCATCTACCACTCCCAGCGGGTGCTCGCCCCCAAGTTCGGCCCCGAGCGCGACGGCGTCGCCGGATCCACCCTCCGCGACCTGCGGGAGCGGGAACGACATGCTGCAACGTGGCGCCGGGACGCGCGCTAACAACGGGCAGCCTGGCGTGCCGGCTGCGGTTTCCTGTCAGCAGGAAATGTAGCCGGCGCAGTTGTCCGGGGAGTTGTCCGTGATGGTCCCGGGCGCGGCAGTGAGGGTGTCGGTGCCGGAGCTGTTGAGGGAGGCGACGCCGCCGCCTTCGACCGCCATGTTCCACGTGATCAGGCTTCCCGCCTCGACGGTCACCGAGTTGGGCAGTCCCAGTTGGAGCAGGGCAACCCCACCGCCCACCTCCGCAAGGTTGCCGGTGATGAGCGCGGACCCGCTGATTATCATGGCGCTCCCCAGAAGACCGACCCCGCCCCTGAGCTGGGCGGTGTTGTCGCGGATGACCGACGATCCGGAGATCGTCAGCGGCAGGGCTGGGTCCGTCTGGGTGTCATACAAAACACCTCCGCCCTCCGTGCGGGCGGTGTTGTTGGCAATCACCGCGTTTCCGTGGACGGCAAGGCCAACGCCATGGATCTCGACACCGCCCCCACGCTCCGCGTCGTTGCCGACAATCCGGACATGGTCGGTAATCGTTACCGCGTCGGGCGGTCCCCCCTGGACATACAGGCCTCCGCCGGACGCGAACCCTGCGTCGTTGCCCTGCACGAGCACGTTCCCGGAAATCACCACGATCGCGGGAAGCGCCGGCATTCCACTGAACCAGCCTTCGATGCCGCCCCCGTTGTTGAGAACCTGAGCGTCGTCGGTCATGGTCAGGTTCCAGCCGGCGCCGACGGCCACCCCTCTGCCGGGATGGCGCTGGATGACTGCGCCGCCGCTGACGATCAACTCCGAGCCGTTCATGTCAGGCTGGGCCAAATAGGTTTCCACGACGATGCCGAGGGTGTTGGATTCCACCAGCACGTTGTCGGTGACCGTGACGGTCAGACCATCCCCTCCGACCACCACCCCGCCCGAGTTAAAGTTAGGGGTCTCGACAGAGGGCGTGTTGGAATTGCGGACGACGGTGTTGGAGTACAGGCCAAGATCGCTGTCGGTCTCGATGCCACCACCGTAGATCGTCTGGTTGATAGAGCGCGCCGGGGCGGCCTCGCCCCCTTCCCGCAGCGCAGGGAACCGGCGGCCCCGCCCTCCCGCTGACCCCCGATCAGCCCTTCGCGAACATCCCGAACAGCCCGCGCACCAGCCCTAGCAGCAACATCGCCGCCGCGCCCTCCAGCACCAGCAGGGAGATGATCACGATGCTGCCCGTACGGTCGATCTGCCCGATCCCCATCAGCAGCAGCGCCCCGATCAGCAGCATCAGCGCCGACCCCAGCATCGACGACGCCCGGGTCGAGGCGAACCACCCCCGGTCATGCGCCGCATCATCAGCCGGGACCAGACCGGCAGGCGCGGCAGGCGCGGCAGCTGCGGCAGCATTCACCACCGGCGCGGCGGCAAGCGCCCCCGCCGTGGCCAGCGTGCCGCACAGCGGGCAAAACCGGTCGCTCGGTTGCAGGGTCGCGCCACACTGGGCGCAGCGGTTCAAATCCGGCACGGGGCGGTGCTCCCCTCATCAACTGGCGGCTGGCAACAGCGCGGAGAGCCACGTGCCCCCACGTGACACCGCGTCAATCTCGCAAGAGCGTCCCGCACCAACGCCATCCCGTCAAGCGGCGCGCCCGTTGCGCCTATGGTACAAGTGCACGGCATCCCCCGGCAGATCCGGCGAGCGCGCTGGATCCTTTTTCCGGATGTCGCCGGATTCGGCGCCCGAAACGAACGGCCAGCAGGCCCGGAGCATCCCCCGTGGTCGACAACGCGGACACCACCGGCCAGACCCCCGGCGAAGCGACGAGCGGCGCAGGGTCTGCCCTCATCTATTGCGGCCTCTGCGGCGCACTCAACCCCGCCACCAACCACTTCTGCGCCGCCTGCGGCACCACCCTCGTCGACGCCTTCCACGCCACCGAGGGCGTTCGCGTCTTCGAGCGCGCCGATCCCGCCGCGCGCATCGTCGAGATCATCCCCTCCGGCACCGAACTCGACATCGTCGAGGGCACGATGGAGGTTCCCGCCGACTGGATCCGCGTCCGGATGATCAACGGCAAACTCGGCTTCGTCCGCGTCGCCGACGTTGGCGGCGGCGCTCCCCCATCGCCCGATCTGATCCTGGCCGAACCGGACATCAACAAGCACGCCCGCGGCTGCGTCAGTTCCGGCGCGGCGCTCGGCGCCCTCGGCCTGGCCGTGCTGATGGCCATCTTCGGCCTCGTCATCCTCCTCCGCGCCCGCGCCGAGGATGCCGGCATCCTCTGGCTCTTCTACTGCGTCACCATCATCCCCCTGATGGCCCTCACCATCGGTCTTTATGTCAGCGCCCGCACCCGTGAGGACCGCCTCGCCGAGGACGCCGAAGACCTCGCCGCCGAACGCGCGCGCGCATCGGGCGAAGGGGGATAGGCACGGCGTCACGGAAATCGTTGCTTCCGTGGCGGCAACGAGCGCCCTCATCCCAAACCCTTCTCCCATTGCGATGGGAGAAGGGTTCGCCGGATTCGCTGCGAACACTGCCGGAAAGCCCCTTCTCCTGCCGCAGCGGGAGAAGGGGCTTGGGGATGAGGGCGTTCCCCATCATCGCCCCCGCTGGCGTAGGATGCCCCCTGCACCACATCGTCCGCCCGACACCCGTCACCCGATGCCCGACGCCCGACACCCACCCATGACCGCCCTCGCCTCCACCCTCCACGACCCCGACGCCCGGATGCTGCCCCTCCTGGAGCAGCACGGGAAGCTGCTGCCCCGCTATTCCGCCGCCGCCGTCGCCGTCTCCCCCACGACCGACCCCCGCGTAGCCCGCCTGCTGGCGGCCTGCGGCGCGCGCGTCATCCCCGGCGGCCCTGAGATCGGCCGCGGCCGCCGCGACGGCGTCGCCGCAGCCTCCCACGCCTCACGGGAGGATGTCCTCTGCATCGACTTCGACCGCTGGCTCCACTGGGCCGATACCCACCCGGACGAACTCCTCGCCCTTCCCGGCAAACTCGCCCGCCGCCGTCCCGCCCCGTGGTACGCCTGCGTCGGTCGCACCACGCGCGCCTGGAAAACCCACCCCGCCGTCCAGCAGGCCTGCGAAGCTCCCACCAACCGGGCCATCTCCCTCGCCGCCGAGCAGGACCTCGACGCCACCGCCGGCTGCTGCTGGCTCTCCCCCGAGGGCGTGATCGTCGTCCTCTCCCACTCCACGGAAGCAACCAACGCCACCGACCTCGAATGGCCTGCCTTCATCCTCCGCCACGACCCCCTGCGCCTGACCGGCATCCGCACCGAGGGCCTCGAGTTCGAGACTCCCGACTTCTTCCCCCGCGAAATCGCCGCCGCCGGCGGCCGCGAGGCGTGGATCGCCACCACCTACGAACGCCCCGCCGTCTACGCCACGCGCCTGAACCTTGCCGCCGATTCCACCGCCGCCCTCGCGCGGGTCAAGCTGGCGCGGTGAGCGCGGGTTCCGCCCCGCACGAAAACGGCCCCGGATGACTCCGGGGCCGCATCGCGTTGCAGGAACCGAACCCGCCCGTTACTTGTCCAGCGAGCGCAGCAAGCGCAACCCGTTCAGCACCACGATCACCGTGCTCCCCTCATGCCCCACCACGCCGAGCGGCAGCGGGATCCCGATGAACAGCGCGCAAAGCACCAGCGTGATGATCACCAGCAGCGCGAAGGTCAGGTTCTGCTTGATGATGCGCCGCGTCTTCCGGCTCAGTTCGATCGCGTAGGGCAGGCGGCTCAGGTCGTCCGCCATCAGCACCACATCCGCCGTTTCCAGCGCCACATCGGTGCCCGCGCCGCCCATCGCGATGCCGATGTTCGCCGTCGCCAGCGCCGGGGCATCGTTCACCCCGTCGCCGATCATCGCGACCATCCCTTCCTTCTTCAGTCGCTCGATCACCGTCAGCTTGTCCTCCGGCAGCAGGTCCGCCTGCACCGAGGAGACGCCCAGTTGCTCGCCGATGGCGCGGGCGACCGTCGCGTTGTCGCCCGTCAGCATCACGATGTTCTTCACGCCCATCTTCTTGAGATCGGCGATTACCCCAGGCGCCGCCGGCCGGATCGTGTCCGCCACCGCGACGATGGCCCGCACCCCGCGGGCATCCCCGACGAACATCGCCGTCTTGCCCTCGGAACGCAGCCGGTCCGCCTCCGCCAGCGCGCGCGGCGAGACCGGCGCGCCGAACTCGGCGAACATCGCGTCATTGCCGATCGCGACCTCCTGGCCCGAGACATTGGCGATGATCCCCTTGCCCGAGATGGCCCGGAACGCCTCCGGTTCGCTCAGCGGCAGCCCCCGCTCCTGCGCCCCGCGCACGATGGCGGAGGCCAGCGGGTGCTCAGAAAGCCGCTCCGCGCTGGCCGTGATCACCAGCGCCTCGGCCTCGCTCCACTCCGGGTCCAGCACCACCACGTCGGTCAGCGACGGCTTGCCGACCGTCAGCGTGCCGGTCTTGTCGAACGCGATCGTCTCCACCACCCCGGTGTCCTCGAGGTGGTTGCTCCCCTTGAACAGGATGCCGTGCCGCGCCGCGTTCGCCAGCGCCGACAGCGTGCTCGCCGGGGTCGAGATCACCAGCGCGCACGGCGACGCCACCACCAGCAGCGTCATCGCCTTGTAGAACGAGGCATCCCACGGCTTGCCGAAGACCAGCGGCGGCACGATCGCCATCGCCGCCGCGAAGAGGATCACCCCGATCGCGTACTTCCCCTCGAAGGCGTCGGTGAACCGCTGCGTGCGGCTCTTGTTCTCCTGCGCGTCCTCGACGAACTGCACGATCTTCGCCAGCGTCGATTCCTGCTGCAGCCGGTCCACCCGGACCTTGATCGCGCCCTGCCCGTTGATCGTCGCCGCGAAGACCGTATCCCCCGGCGTCTTGTGGACCGGCACCGACTCCCCGGTGATCGCCGACTGGTCGATCGAGGACTCCCCGGTCAGCACCGTGCCATCCACCGACACCCGCTCGCCGGGCCTCACCAGCACCGTGTCGCCGACCTTCAGTTCCTCGACCGGCACGACCATCTCGCCCGTCTCGGTGATCAGCGTCGCCACCTGCGGGCTGAGTTCCATAAGGGAGCGGACGGCGCGCTGCGTCTTGCCGAGCGCGAAGTGTTCGAGCGCATTCGACGAACTGAACAGCCCCAGCAGCACCGCCCCCTCGGCCCACCCGCCGACGAACGCCGCGCCGATTGCCGCGGTCACCATCAGCAGGTCCACATTCACCGTCCGGTGCAGGAAGAGATCCTGCAGCGCGCCGATGGTGGCGAAGGTACCCCCGAAGATGTACGCCAGGATGAACAGCCCGGTGACGATGGGGGTATGCCCCATGAAACGCTCGGTCAGCACCCCGGCGATGAGGAAGGTCCAGCACCCGACCGCGGCGACGACCAGTTGCCACTTCTCCCACCACGTCTCCTCCTCCTCCTCGGGACGAGGCTTCGCGGGGCGCGGAGCGGGCGCGGGCGCCGTGTCCCGGATCAGCAGGTTCGCGGCCGCGCGCGGATCGGCGGTATCGACGGACATGGAAGAACTCCTCCGGGCGCAGGTTCGCCGGTGATGGATCGTGCATCGAGCACGGGGCATTGTGCGTCAGGCGCGGGGGGCCCGGTCAATTCCGAGGAATTCGGTCGGAATCACTATCTTTTGGAAAGTATAGCATCCACAGGCCGGCGCCCACCCAGACAGCCCCGTTTCCGTGACCGTTCGTCACCGTTCCGAACACCCGGTGTGGATAAGTGACCCTCATTCGTGGATAACCCCTGTTGATTGTGGACAACCCTGCGGAAAATCGCCGGATTCACGGGGAAAACCGCAGCCGGTCCGGTGTGCGATTTCCCCCCTGTGCGTGGATTGGCACAGCCCGGGCCGACGAAGTTATCCACCGTCCGGACGGCGTGTTGAAAGGTTGTCCACACTCCGTACGGACACAATACCCCTGTGTTCATGCGGATTTTCGGGGTTATCCACGCTATCCACACCACTACGTCGGGTACGGGTTATTCACACACAAAAAAGAGAATGAACGGGGAGAATCTCGCCGGTGGTAGTTGAGTAACGGGGTCGAGCACGACGCTGCAACGAAGCGGGACGACGGTTCTTCGTATGCCGGACATCGGCTCGAAGCGCTGGCAAAGGGAGGCCTGTGAACGCTCGAAGCCGTACCGCTCGTGGAAGATGGCCGCGGCGGCGGCGATTGCACCCACGATCACGACTGGCGCCCCAGCAAGGTCCGCGAGTGCCCTGCAAGCCCGCTACAGGTTGGAACGCAGTGCGCTGCCAAATTCAGCCGATCAGGACTCCACCGATGGTGTCCGGGAGGCGCCGTCCTCGTTCCCCGGGCGCATCCACGTTCACGCCGCAGGATGTCTGGGCGTCGTACCCATGCATCCTGCTGGATCATCTCCTGGACCCACACGGGGCATCGAATATCGATCCGGGTCATTTCCGGGAATGATTCATTCTTCATCCAGGAGGTCGTTGGCGGG
>CAIPGK010000018.1 GCA_903864575.1 uncultured Chloroflexota bacterium | reverse complement strand
GCAAGGGCCAGTTGAACGCGGCATTGAAGGCGCTTTCCGAGGTCGGCTGGACGGACCAGCCGATCGTTGGCCTGGCGAAGGAGAACGAGGAGCTCTTTCTGCCCAATCAGCCTGACCCCGTCGTTCTGCCGCGCGACTCGCAGGCGCTCTACCTGATCCAGCGAATCCGCGACGAGGCGCACCGATTCGCGGTGACCTTTCATCGGGAGCGTCGCTCGAAGGCCGCCGTGCATTCCAAGCTTGACGACATTCCGGGCATCGGGCCCAAGAAACGACAGGCGTTGCTCAAGAAGTTCGGTTCGGTGAAAGCCATTCGCGAGGCGTCGGAAGCGGATCTGCTCGCGGTTCCGGGGATATCCGCCTCGCTCGCCGCCCAGATCAAGGCGGGATTGTGACGAGGGACCCCATGAATGAACTCCACGACGGCGCGCCGGTCATACTCGAACCATCATCGCCCCGCGCGATCGAGTGGACGGCTGAGCGATTGCGTGATGGGGGTGTCGTCAGCTTCCCCACCGACACCGTCTATGCGGTCGCGGCATCGTTGTCCCAATCGGACGCGCTGCTGCGGGTGTTCGAACTGAAGGGACGGGATGCCGCCAAGCCGCTGCCGGTCCTGCTTGCTTCTCCGCTGCACCTTCGGGATGTCGCGTCCGGGGTGGATGATCGGCTCCTGGATCTCGCTGACCGCTTCTGGCCTGGTCCGCTGACGATTGTGCTGCCCGCTCGCGACGGCATGCCGGACACCGTGACCGGCCGCAACGCGGACGGCCAGCGAACCGTGGCAGTCAGGGTGCCGGCGCACTTTCTCGCAATCGAGGTCATCGAGCGCGCCGGGGGCTCCATCGCCGCGACAAGCGCCAATCGAAGCGGCGAGCCGCCGGCCTGCTCCGCTGCCGAAGTTGTCGTGCAACTGGGGGACCGGATCGACATCCTGCTCGACGGCGGGATTGCGCCGGGCGGAGTACCGTCGACCATCGTCGCCATGACCTCGGATGGGTTGCACGTCATTCGCGAGGGTGCGATCGCTCGCGAGACCATCGAGTTCGCGTGGCGCGCGATTCTTTCCGGGACCGATTGACCCGGGAGCATTGGCCTTCCGGCCCCATCGCGGGTAGGATCAACCGGGACACCTTCCCATGCAGCGGCATCAGGCGAGGCGGCCGATGACGAACCGGTTCTCTCCCGGACGCCGGGAGTCTGAAGCGAAAACCGAACCGATCCCGGTGATCCCCGCGGCTTCCCCGCGCGAAGGCGATCGCGGCGTGACCATCAGGCCGGACTTGGGACCGCCGGCTGCCGGTGCGCAGCCGGTCGATCAGCCGGGTTCCGGGCTTGGCCTGATCGTGGCGATCGCCATCTCAGCCGTGGTGTTCGTGCTGGCGATCTATGCCAGCGGCGACGCCACCCCGAATCCGTACCCGGCCTTCCAGACCACCAACATCCTGTTCTGGTTCGTCGCCATGCTCGCCATCGCCGGGGCGGGTGCGGGAGCGCAGTACGCGGAGATCACTGCGGCGCGAGGCAGCGGCGTCGAAAATCGCCGCGGTCCGGATGCTTACCCCACGGCCTGGATCGTCCCATCGATCAGCACCTTCGCGGCGATCCTGCTGGTTGCAACGTTTCACAACTCGGTGATGCTCGCGATCGGTCCGCTGGTGGCGTTCTTCGGCAATGCCGGTGCGCTTCTCGCGCGAGACCTTCTTGACGATACCGCGGACGCATCCCAGCGATCCGCGACGACGGTACATTCGCTCGTCGTGCATGTAGTCGCGTTCGTCGCCTTCAGCGCCGTCTACCTGAACAAGTTTCCGACTCCCATTACCGCGATGCTAACCGGGATGATCGCGGCTCTGCTGACCCTCGAGACACTCGAGCGGGCCCTTGCCCCGCGCGCCCAGCGGCTGACCTATGCCGCGCTCGGAGGATTCGTGCTCGGTGAGGCGGCTGTCGCGCTCAACTGGTGGCAGACGCACGGTTGGGTCGGCGGCGCAGTCCTGCTGGTTGCGTTCTACCTTGCCTCAGGCATTCTGCTCGCCGCGACCCAGCGAAACATGACGCGTACCCGTGACCTGTTCGAGTATGGGCTCGTCGGCGCGGTGACCATCGCCATTCTCGCCATTACTGCCTAGGAGAGGACCATGGGCGCCGCCGCATCAGCCAACGACAAGGAACTCGAAAAGCTCCTCCTGGACCTCGACCGGCTCGAGGATTTGCGGGACGAGATGGACGAACTCGACGTCCGCGACCGCGACGATCTCGCCCGTCGCATGGATGCCCTGAACGCTCGCATCGACCTGTTGACGGGCGAGTGATCGGGTGGATCTGTTCGAAGCGCATCGCAGGCAGCAGACCGTGCGCACCGCTCCCCTTGCGGCTCGCATGCGCCCACGTTCGCTCGACGAACTCGTAGGGCACGAGTCGGTCGTCGGGAACGGAACGTTGCTTCGCCGCGCCATCGAGAGCGATCGACTCTCCTCGATTGTGCTGTGGGGACCCCCCGGAACCGGCAAGACGACCATCGCCCGGCTCATCGCCATGAGCACCCGCGCGCACTTCACATCGCTCAGCGCGGTCACGGCGGGCGTGGCCGACATTCGCGCGGTCATCAAGGAGGCGGCGGATCGCCTCGGGATGAACGGGCAACGCACCGTTCTTTTCGTCGACGAGATTCATCGATTCAACAAGTCGCAGCAGGATGCGCTGCTGCCGCACGTCGAGGACGGAACGGTCACTCTGATCGGCGCAACGACTGAAAATCCCTCGTTCGAGGTCAACGCCCCACTTCTCTCTCGCGCGCATGTCGTGATGTTGACGCCGCTGGACGATGCCGCGATCGAGAAACTCGTCCGCCGTGCGCTTGCCGATGCGGATCGTGGACTTGCCCGGTTCCGGCTGACAATCGACGAGGACGCGCTCTCGTTCCTTGTGAACTACGCGAACGGCGACGCCCGCTGGGCGCTCAATACGCTCGAATGGGCGTCCACCGCCGCAGAGGACGGCGGTGCGATCACCAACGCAATGGTGGCGCAGGCAGCCCAACGGCGGGCTGCAACGTATGACAAGTCGGGTGACGACCACTTCGACGCCATTTCAGCCTTGCACAAGACCATTCGCGGGTCAGACCCGGATGCCGCCCTCTACTGGCTTGCGCGCATGCTGGAGCGGGGCGACGACCCGCTCTACATCGTTCGCCGCCTTGTCCGCTTTGCCAGCGAGGATGTGGGTCTGGCAGATCCACTGGCGCTGCAAATGGCAGTTTCGGCCAAGGATGCGGTGCATTTCATCGGGATGCCTGAGGGCGCGCTTGCGCTGGCGCAGCTGGTCGTCCATCTCGCGCTCGCCCCGAAGAGCAACGCCATCTATCGTGCCTGGAAGGAGGCGTCGTCCGATGTCAGGGAGACGCGAAACGACCCGGTTCCGCTGCACTTGCGCAATGCGCCGACAAAACTCATGAAGGAATCCGGGTTCGGCGATGGTTACCGATACGCCCACGACTACGATGGCGGCGTGGTTGCCCAGCAGAATCTGCCCGACAACCTCGCGGGCCGACGCTACTATCGGCCCACGGACCGCGGTTTTGAACGCGAACTCTCCGAGCGGCTGGCGCGAATCCAGGCAATCTATGATGAGGGGAGCGAACGATGATCCAGCGTGGTGACGGGCGTCCGGTTGATCGGTTGCGTCCCCTTGAAATCGTGCCGGGATTTGCGCCCTACGCCGAAGGGTCGGCGCTCATGGTGATGGGCAACACCCGCGTCCTCTGTACTGCCACCGTTGACGATCGGGTGCCGCGCTGGCTGATGGGCAAGGGCAAGGGGTGGGTCACAGCGGAATACAGCATGCTCCCCCGCTCCACCCCCCAACGCACCGCCCGAGAGGCCGTGCTCGGCAAGCAGGGCGGCCGCACGGTGGAAATCCAGCGGTTGATTGGACGGGCGCTTCGCGCCGTCGTCGATCTCGAAGCTCTCGGTGAGCGTCAAATCATCCTCGACTGTGATGTGCTCCAGGCGGATGCCGGCACCCGCTGCGCGGCGATTACCGGAGCGTGGGTCGCGCTTTCGCTTGCGTTCGAGGAGATGCGGCGCAGAAAAATGCTCAAACGCGATCCCATGCGGGCGCAGGTAGCGGCGGTTAGTGTCGGCATGGTTGCGGGGAGTCCGGTGCTGGACCTGACCTATGCGGAGGACTCTACCGCCGATGTCGATGCCAACGTGGTGATGACCTCCGAAGGTCAGTTCGTGGAAGTTCAGTCGACGGCGGAGGGCGCCCCATTCAGCCGCGTAAGCCTCGATGCGATGCTGCTCCTGGCGGAACTCGGGCTCGGCGAGCTGTTTATTGCGCAGCGGGTTGCAATCGGCCGCGAATCCTAGGGACTGGTCACTCGATCCCGATCGCGATCTCCACCAGCGCTCGCCGGAGAGCGTCAGTTTGCTCCGGCATGCCTGCGCTGATTCGGATGAAGCGCTCCATGCCGGGCTCCATCGGCGCGTGAACGAGAATCCCGCGCTGGGCGAGGCCTGCGACGATGTCGTCCCGCTCGCCACGCATGACCCGCACGAGCAGGAAGTTCGCCCACGACGGCTCTGGTTGGACAAGGTTCAGTTTCCGCAACATGCGGAAGAGCCGGG
>CAIPGK010000017.1 GCA_903864575.1 uncultured Chloroflexota bacterium | reverse complement strand
CGGCCGCCGATCCGTTGTTCTCCTGCGTGCTTATTCCGGTGAGTGGGCCATCATGGTCCGGTCCTTGCTTGTGTGCGATGGTTACCGACTGTGCGCCGACCCGGAGCGTGACCGCTCCAACGGCAATCGACCTATTCGCCGCTGACTGACGGGGGGTCCCCAGTGGAACAGGACCAATTCGACCGCATCGTCCGCACGCTCGGCTCCGCAACCACGCGACGCGCCGGGATCGGCGCCGCCATCGCCGGCGCATTCGGCTTCATCGCCCTCACGGACAATGCCCGCAGCAGGCGCAGCCCCGAGCCGTCCGGCCCATGCGGCGACGGCTCCGGCCAAAGCAACCGCTGCACATCGAACAAGGACTGCTGCACCAACTACTGCGACACCGCCGCCCGCCGCTGCCGCTGCATCGCCCGCGGCGCGGCCTGCAAGAGCAACCAGTCCTGCTGCGCCGGGAACGCCTGCCATAACGGCGTCTGCTCCAACTCCGGCCCCAACCCGACCACCACCCCGCGCCCCACCAAGACCCCGGTGGCGACCGCAACGCCTACGAATACCGTCGTCCCAACCGCAACCCCGACCGGCACCCTTACCCCGTCGCCGACCCCCGCCCCGACCAACACGCCCATTCCGAGCGGCTGCGATGTAGACCCGGGAACGGATATCGGGGTCGCCATCGCGCTCGCCCCGGAGGGTGGCACGATCACGCTCGGCCCCGGCACGCACACCCTGAACGCGGGCGGCCTCACCATCGACAAGAGCATCACCCTCGAAGCATGCAGCTCCGCGGGCGGCAACGCCGGCAACACCATCCTCCTGACGACAAATGCCACGAGCATCACGTCCAACGTCGCCCCGACCTCGGTGACCTTCCGGAATCTCACCCTGAGGGGAGCGTCCACTGACGCAGGCAAGGACGGTCTCGACATCATCGGATCGGATTCCGATGCCACGCTCGATGGCGTCGTTGTCGATGGCTTCACCGGTGACGGCGTTTCCGTCCGCGCAGGCGGCCTCGTCGCGATGAAGAGTTCCTTCACGAACTCGCAGGTAGGCGTGCGTCTCGTGGGAGACGCCAAGGTCCTGCTCTCCACCTGCACCTTCGATGGGAAGGGGACTGGCCCTCTCGCGGGCCGCAGCGCAATCGTGTACTCGGGCGCGGTCGACGGAACCGCGGCGCAGGCCAGCGTGACCGCCAGCACGATCAGGAACTACACCAGCGACGGCTCCAGTGGATACACCTCCACCGCGATCCTGATGGCCCCTTCCGAGACCAGCACGCTGACGCTGGAGCTCGACAGCGTCACCCTGACCGACAACGTGTCGAACCGGACAGCCAGCATCCGCGCGGGAGACGGCGCGTTCATCATCCTCAAGGGCACGACGACGTTCATCGACAACTCCTCACTGAACAACTCCGCCGGAGTCTCGCTCCGCGTCGGATCGAACGACACGAGCAAGGCATGGGCATCGCTGCGGGTGATGGGCAACGATGTGGTCTTCCGCCGCAACGCCAACACCGGCGGTGGATCCGACCCCGACGGCGGCGCGATCGACATCATCTGCTCCGACAAGAAGCAGATCGATTTCAGCCGGGTCCAGGCGGCGACCTACACCAACAATTCGCCGATCGCCTGTTCCTTCTTCACCTTCGGCTCGAAGCAAACGGTCAATGTTCCGAACTGCAATTACGACAACATCTGATTCCCTCATCCCCACGCCGCCGGTTCATCTCCGCCCGTCGCGGAAGGGTCTCACCAGATTCGCAACGACAACGCCGGCTCGGCCTGGCAAGTCCGCAGTACGCCAACGGGCGGGTCCTGCAAGACAGGACCCGCCCGACCGCACTCGCACGCAGCCAGCCGGCAAGCCTCGACCTGATTCATTTCCGGCATCCCTCGATGCTACCGCCATGGGAGATCTTCAATGGAACATGACCGCTTCGACCGACTCGCCCGGGCACTCGGCTCGGCGACCACCCGCCGGGCCGGGATCGGCGCGGCAATCGCCGGCGCGTTCGGCTTCATCGCCCTCACCGACAATGTTCGCGGCAGGCGCGACGCGGAGCCAGCCGGCCCCTGCGGTGACGGCTCCGGCAAGCAGAACCGATGCTCTTCCAACAAGGAGTGCTGCACCAATTTCTGTGATGTCGTGATCCGCCGCTGCCGATGCCTCGCGCGGGGCGAGACGTGCAAGAACAACCAGTCCTGCTGCGCCGGCAACGCCTGCCATGACGGCGTCTGCTCCAACACCGGCCCCAACCCGACCACCACCCCGCGCCCAACGAAGACCCCGGCGGCAACCGACACGCCCACCGCGACCGCCACCCCAACCAACACGGCAGTCCCGACCGCCACCCCCACCGGCACGCTCACCCCGTCGCCCACCCCGACCGCCACAAACACGCCACTTCCCACCTCCACCCCGACCAACACGGCGGTTCCGACCATCTGCACCGTCTGCGCGAGCGGCTGCACCTACTCCAGCGTCGATGCCGCGATCGCCGCATCCCGGGCCAACGATGTCATCACGATCGGGCCGGGCGACTATCCGACCGCATCCAGTTTCTCCTGGAACCTGACGCTCCAGGGCTGTGCGGCGCTCGGCGGAACCCGGTACACGGTCTTGTTGCGGGAGGCCGATCCGTCTCCCGGGTACGTGCTGCGGGTCTCCGCCGGGGGCTCGGCCACCATCGACAATCTGACGCTCTTCGGAAACGGCCAGCGGGATTCGAAGGATGGATTGGTCATCGCCGGGCCTGGGGTCGCCGTGACCGCAACGAACCTCGACCTCTTCAGTTTCGGCCGCTACGGCGCACAGGTCAACGCCGGCGCCCTCAGGACGACCGGCGGCGCCGTGCAGGACAACCGCACCGGCATCTACCTGACCGGCGCGAACGCGGCCTACACGGGAGAGCGGACCAGGTTCCTCGGCGACACAAAAACCTCGAAGTCCGCCATCCGCATGAACACCACTCCGGCCGGAACATCCATGTCCGCGTCGCTGTCATCCGGCGTCGCAAACGGCTTTATCGACGGCGCGTTCATGCTCGAACCGTCCGACGGCTCCCTGGCTTTGACGCTCGACGACGTCGAAGTCTCGGACAACTCCGGCAAACAGGGCGCCGCCATCGACGCCGGACAAGGCGCGCGCATCACCCTCAAAGGTGTGACGACCATTCACAACAATGTGACGGAACCTGCGTCCACGGGCGGAGCCGTTCACCTTTCGGTGGCGGTAGACACAAAGGGAACACAGGCATCGCTTGCGGTAGTCGGCGCGGACGTGGAATTCAACCGCAACAAGGTCTCATCATACGGAACGCCCTGTCCGGAGTGCGCCGGCGCGATCGCGATCGAGTGCAACCAGAAGAGCCAGGTCGACTTCAGCCGCATCCAGGCCGCTACCTATGTGAACAACTCGCCAGTCGATTGCAACATTACGGAGCGCGCGGGCGGCGGCGTCCAGGTTGTCCCCAACTGCAGGTACGACGCCATCTGAGCCGACCTCGGGGCGAGCATGACGCATGGACGGCGCCGGGGGAT
>CAIPGK010000016.1 GCA_903864575.1 uncultured Chloroflexota bacterium | reverse complement strand
GCCGGAAGAGTGGCGTTCGGTGGAACACCTGCCCGACCCGTGGGCCCCGGTCGAGGAGCGGATCATTCCGTTCCCGGCCCCGAAGCCGAGCCGGGAGGAGTGGACGCCCGAGGTGGCGCGGGACATCGCCCGGCGGCGGGCGGGGTGGCGCGCGGAGTCGTGGGACAACCTGATCGCCGAGGCGCTGGTCTGGCGCGGGTTGCGGATCCAGTACACCGAGACCTGGTACGCGATGGACGAGGACGACCCCGAGCGGCAGGTCTACCTGAACGGCATCGAGTATGCCGAGCACCGGTTGCAGGACATCCTCGCGGTGATGGACGAGCTGAAGCGGATCGCGAGCCCCGACGCGCCCTTCCCGTGGCCGGCCTACGTGCGCCGGGTGCCGCTCGACTTCGCGGCGCTGAAGGAGCGCATCGACCTGGCCGAGGCGATCGAGCGGATGACCGGACAGACGCTGAACCGCCGCGGCCGGCAGTGGACGATGCACTGCCCGCTGCCGGGGCACGACGACGGCTCCCCCTCGTTCACCGTGTCGCCGTCGAAGCAGGTCTGGTTCTGTCACGGCTGCCAGCGGGGCGGCGATGTCTTCACCTTCACGCAGGAGCTGCACCAGTTGGTCAGCGCGGGCGACGCCCTGCGGATGCTGGCGCAGATCTACCCGGCGGAGGCGGCGGAATGAGCCGCTCCCGGGTCGATGACATGGATTTCGAGGAACTCAGCGCGATGCTCGACGAGGCCGTCGCGGAGATGCGCAACGGATACGGGCCGCGGACCGAACCGGCGAGTTTGTTTCCTGGGTTTGTTTCTCAAGAGGCATTTTCGGCTTCGCCCGGGGAAACCCGGCCCGCTCACGCGCTCGCGCCCGCGCCGCCGCCGACGCCCTTCCCGACCGCGGTCTTTCCGCCGCCGCTGGCGCGGCTGGTGGAGCAGGGCGGGTCGGCGCTGGGGGTTCCCCCGGACCTGATCGGCGTGCCGCTGCTGGCGCTTGCCGGGGCGGCCATCGGCAACGCCGTCTCGATCCGGATCAAGCGGTCATGGATCGAGCGGCCGATTCTCTGGACCGCGGTGGCCGCGCGCCCGGGCGCCGGGAAAAGCCCCGCGCTCGGCATCGCCCGCCTCGGCATCGACGCCCTCGAACTGGACGCCCGCGACCGCCACCGGATCGCCGTCGAAGGCTGGGAGCAGGAGGGCGAGCACGGCCCCCGCCCGGCGCAGGAGGACCTGTTCACGACCGACTCCACGATGGAGGCCATCGGCGTGATGCTCACCCGCACCCGCGGGATGGCGATGATCCGGGATGAACTGGCTGGCTGGATTCACAGCATGGACGCCTACCGGAAAGGGGGCGACCGGCAGGCGTGGCTCTCGCTCTGGGCGGGCGCCCCGCCGAAGGTGACGCGCAAGACCTCCGACCCGATCTTCGTCCTCGATCCGGTGATCTGCCTGACGGGGGGGATCCAGCCCGATCTGCTGCCGTTGCTGCTCAGCGAATCCGGCGTCCGCGACGGCCTGCCGGATCGCCTGCTGCTCGCCTGCCCGGAGACGCCGCCCCGCAGCTGGACCGAGACCGATCTCGACCCGCACATGGCCCACGACCTGATCGGCCTGTTCCGGATGCTCCGGGCCATCGAGGGATCGATCACGACCCCCCTCGACAGCGACGCTCGCGCCGCCTGGATCGCGTGGTACGACGAGATCGGGCGGGCCGGGGCCGCGGAGCAGGGGCTGATGGAGGGCTTCCTCGCCAAGGCTCCCTCCCAGACCGCCCGGCTCGCGCTCGTCCTCCACTGCCTGCGCTGGCCGATGGATCCCGCCCGCCCGGTCGATGGCGAGACGATGCTCCACGCCATCGTCCTCTGGGGCTATTTCCGCGATCACTTCGCCCGCGCGCTCGCGCTGGCCGCGGAGGTTGCGAGCCGCACCGCCCCGCAGGCTGCGCCCGGTCCAACCGGTTCTCCGGCGCCCGGCCTGCGGTCCAGCGGGGATCGTCTTGTCGATCAACTGCTCTCCATCATCGCCGCCGCCGGGGAGACCGGCGTGCTCCGCGGGACGCTCACCACCCGCTGCTCCCACCTCGCCCGCAGCGCGGAGTTGCGGGAGACGCTCACGCGCCTGGTGGACCTCGGGCACATCACCCGGAGCATCGAGCAACCGCACGCCGGCCGTCCGGGGGAGGTCTACCGGCTCGCGCATCCCGGCGAAGGGCGCCCGGCATGAGCGCCCGCCCGCGGCCTCGCGCCCCACCGGATCAGGACATCAGGACATCAGGACATCAGGACATCAGGACCGGCATCCCGCACCCCCGGCCGTCTTCCGTCCGAGCGGGAGCATGGCGCCGGGGATGCGGACCACCTGCCTCATGTCACCTGCCCGTTGCCAATTGCCCGTTGCCAATTGCCAGTTGCCCGCGCCCCCGGATAGTCCGGGGGCGCATCTGTTGGAGCTTGCCATGCCTTCGTACGACGCTCCCGGTTCCGCTCGGCAGAACGAAACCGCCCGGCGGGAAACAAACCCAGGAAACAAACTCGCCGATTCGGCACGTCGGTTCCCCCGTGAGCGCAACCGCCCTCGCTGGGCCCGCCGCTCCTCCCGGATGGAGACCACCGGCTACCTCTTCGTCCGCCATGATTGCGACGCCTGCCGCCAATTGCTCGCCGATCTCGCCGCGCGGGAGGCGCGCTGGACGGACCGCCGCCCGGTCGGGGTGGTCGATGTCCGCTGGCTGCGCCGTGACAACGATCCCTCCACCGCGGTCGCGACCCCGGCCCTGGCCATCTTTCGCGGCGGCCGCGAGATCGCCCGCGCCGTCGGCGTGAACGCGGTGCTGGGCTTCACCGATGCCCTGTTCAGCCTGCCGGCGCCCGGATCGAATGACGAAGACGAGAACGAGGACTGACGGCGCAGGCGCGGATTCCTCATGACCGGCGCGGTGGCTGCCTGCGTCGCCGCGCAGGCGTCCATCCAGTTCCCGTCGCCCACAACGCCGACGGCCCCCGCCGAAGCAGGGGCCGCCGGTGCTTCCCTCGCCGCAGGGGGTATGCGGCGGTGGAGACAAGGTTGCGTGGGCCGGTCAGCCGGTCAGCTTTGCGTCCAGATCTCGACCACGCCAGCGGGGAGCCCCGTATGATTTGCACCGTTCACCAGGGCGGTGAGCCCGTCCGGCGAGACGGCGACGTTTATCGGGTACTCAAGCTTGCTGGCGCCGGTGCCGAATCCGCTGAACTGGGCGCTCGGGCTCCAGGCCGTGGAGTCCTTGTCCGGCCGGGCCCAGACCGCGATCCGTCTGTTGTCGGAGTCGGCCACCCAGACCTTCAACGTATCGTCT
>CAIPGK010000015.1 GCA_903864575.1 uncultured Chloroflexota bacterium | reverse complement strand
CTGGCCATAGTGGGTGTGCCTCGTCAAGGTGAACAGCACCTCGGCGACAATCGCATCGCTCACGAAAAACGAGCGTGTCCCATCCGCTGCAGCAAGGAACAATCCGGCGGCAACCCGCGACATTGTCACGTCGTGCGGCGTCACCGGCGCGGTGAGATGGCGGAGAAACCGGTTCGCATCGACAACGACTATCGGCTAAGGGTCCACGGGTATTGTTCTGCCATTTCGGCGGCCATCGCTTCCTCGATTTCATCATCGAAATCGTCCGACATGGGTCCAGGCGCCTTGATTGCCCCCTGCACTCGCAACACCGCGGACCGGGCCTCGCTCACCCGCTCGGGCGAGCTGGCGCCGCGTGCCGGAAGGAATCGGACATGAAAGCCACCGATCTCCGGGATCACGCAAACGCGAACGCGGCCTGGCTGTCCCGCCTCTCGACGCAATTCTTCGGGAACGACCATGCACCCGTCTGCGTCGATCACGGATTCATATTCAGCCATGACTGGCCTCCCAAGGGATTGCGGGAACGCTGTGGACAACGACCATCACGCGAAGTGTAATGTCAAGCGACGCTCGCTCGCCCTGCCGATTCCAGGTCTCCAGCGCCAGCAGCGTGGTGGTCTGCCATCGGGGGCGCCATCTCCGCGGAGCCGAAATCGCGACCAGTACTGGACCAGCAGCGCAACGGAAACGGCCAGCGAAGGGCTGCCTCGCGAGTACAGAACAGCGCGGCAGCCCGCCTGCCACAGCCCGGATTTCACTCCGCCGGGCGGCTGCGCGTTTCATGCGCCAGCAACGCGAAGCTCAGCGCGGCCCGGGCGCCGGTCAGACCCGCCGACGCCGGCGCGGCACTCAGCCAGCCGCACCAGCGGGCAGGCACGGCGGCCAGACGGCATCCCCCGCCACCCGCTGAAGTCTCCGGTCGAACGTGGCGAGTTCGGCTCGCTGATCCCATGCCCAGGCGGTGACCAACGCATCAGGGAAACTGATGCGAGGATTGGCCTCCCAGAGATCGAGCGCGGCGAGCACCGCGTCGCGGTTCGCAAGCACGCACCCGGGCGGCGTCAGCAGCGGCAGCAGGGACGAGACAACGGTGTCGCGCGGGATGGCGTAGTGCCGGGGATTGCTCATGATGAACACCACCTCGGCGATCACCGCATCCGAGGTCAGCAACCGGACCCCACCCGCGGCGACCCGGTCGAACAGTTCCCTGACGATCGAGTGCGCCACGCGGTCCTGCGGTGTGGCTGGCTCGGCCAGCATCCGCAGGAACACGTTCGCGTCGGCCACGATCACCGCCGAACGCTCTCGGGATATTCCTCGGTGTACCACTCGGACATGGCCTCCTCGATTTCATCGTCGAAGTCTTCCGACATCGGGTGCAGCGGCTTGATGCTGCCCGCGACCTCGTCGAGCGTCTTGATCGGCCTGGATATGCGCACTCCGTCGACACCCGGAGTGATGGCGATGCGGCTCCCTGGCTTGATGCCAAGTTCGCGCCGCACCTCCGCCGGAATAGTGATTTGCCCGTTCGCGCTTACCGTGGCGTAGTGCGTCTTCATGGCGGCTCCTGATCTCAAGCGTTGGAATGAACCTCAACGATATCACGACCGCTTGAGAATCCGTAACGAAAGGCTGAAGGCAGCGCGGTTCATCACACGGCCACCGCTGCCGCGTTTACCCGAGGCCGGGCGGCTGCGCGTCTCCTGCACCAGCAGCGCGATGGTCAGCGCCGCGCCGACGCCACGGCGGCAATCAGCCCTGGGAACCCGCGGGCAAGAACGGCGGCCAGACTGAAAGACCGGGCGTTCGCTGGAGCCGCCTGTCAAAGGTCGCTGCCTGGCCTTCGCGACGCATCGACTGGGCGGCGACGAGGCAATCGACGAAGCTCAATCCCGAATACTCAACCCACAATTGCAATGCCGCGCCGCAGGATGCCTTGTCCGCCATCCGACAATTCCCGATCTGGAGCACGTTCATGATTCCCGCTGCAGCTTCGTGGCGTGTAACCGCATAGTGCCGGGCGCTGGTAAGAATGTAGAGGACTTCAGCAAGGACGGCTTCGGAGAGCCAGAGCTCGATCTCGCAGCCAGCCGCCTCCAGCATCTCCTCGACGATGGCCGCCATCCGCCGATCTTCCTCGGTGACCTGCCGCGCCAGGTGCCGCAGGAGCGCGTTGGCATCGACGACGACTACTGGCGCAGGGTCCACGGGTACCTCTCGGCCATGGCCTCGGCAATCGCCTCCTCGATTTCCTCGTCGAAGTCCTCCGACATCGGTCTCGGCGTCGGGATCACACCTTTCGATTGCCGAATCAGTTCGAG
>CAIPGK010000014.1 GCA_903864575.1 uncultured Chloroflexota bacterium | reverse complement strand
GCCCTGCAGATCCCTCCTTCGTCGGGATGACGATAGGATATTCGGCGACGGCTCTCGTGGCCCAAAGCTGAAAATCAGTAGCAAGTAGCCGGTAGCCGATGGCTGACAGCTGACGGAGGAAATGCCATGTCCCGCACGATCGATCTGAACAGTGACCTGGGGGAGGCGTTCGGCGCGCACCAGGTCGGGTATGACGCGGAGTTGTTCGACCTCATCTCCAGCGCCAACGTGGCCTGCGGGTGGCACGGCGGCGATCCGCGGGTGATGGAGCGGACGGTCCGCACCTGCATGGAGAAGGGGATCGCCATCGGGGCGCATCCGGGGTACGCCGACCTTGTCGGGTTCGGGCGCCGCGAAATCAGGATGAGCCCGGACGAGGCGCGCACCGACACCCTCTACCAGACGGCCGCGCTGGACGGGTTCTGCCGCGCCGCCGGGGTGAAGATGCACCACGTGAAGGCCCACGGCGCCTTCTACAACGCGGCGGTGAAGGACAGAACCCTGTCGGACGCGATCGCGGCGGGGGTGAAGTCCTTCGACCCGTCGCTGGTGATGCTGGCGCAGCCGGGGACGCACCTTTTCGCGGCGTCCGTCGCGGCGGGGCTGCCGACGGCGCGGGAGGGATTCATCGACCGCGGCTACAACCCGGATGGGACGCTCGTCGCCCGCGGCACGCCGGGGGCACTGATCACCGATCCGTCGGAGGCGTCGGAGCGGGTGCTTCGGCTGATGCAGGACGGCAGGCTGCGGGCGGTGGACGGGACCGATCTCGAACTGGAGGTCGATTCCCTCTGCATCCACTCCGACACGCCCGGCGCGGTGGCGGTGCTGACGCGGGTGCGGGAGGATCTCGAAAAGGCGGGGGTGAGGATCGCGACGTTCGCGGGGCGGTAGCCCTGCCCGCCTGCTCTCGCTCCCTGCTCCCTGCTCCGGGGGGCGGGGGAACGCCGCCGACTCGCGCGCGAGCCGCCAGCCGAGCTCCCCGTCATCGATCGTCCATGGCCAGATGCCCATTGCCCACGAAGGAGCCCACGATGCCCGCCGACGTCTACTACACCAACGGCACGGTGCTGACGATGGACGACGCGCTTCCGGTGGCGGAGGCGGTGGCCGTCTCCGCGGGGCGCTTCACGCGGGTGGGCAGCCATGCCGACCTGAAGGAGGAGATCGGGCCGGGCACGGAGGTGATCGATCTCGCGGGCGCCACGCTGATCCCCGGGTTCGACGACAACCACACCCACCCGATCTCCTTCGGCCGCAGCCTGCGCGAGATCTCGACGAAGCCGGACGATGTCTCCTCGGTGGCGGAGATCGTCGCGAAGTACCGCGAGGCGGCCTTCGAGCCGGAACCGGCGGGCAACCCGTGGCTGATGGGCCGCGGCTACGACGACACCCGCCTGCTGGAGCAGCGCCACCCGACCCGGCACGATCTCGACGCGGTGACGGGCGGCCGCCCCGCGCTGCTCTCCCGCACCTGCGGCCACATCGCGGTGGCGAACTCGGCGGCGCTGCGGCTGGCGGGCATCACCGCGGCCACGGTCAACCCGCAGGGCGGGGAGATCGACCGCGACGCGCACGGCGAGCCGACGGGCGTGCTGCGGGAAACGGCGATCGAGCTGGTGCGCAACCACGTCCCGAAGGCGTCGGTGGCGCAGATCAAGGACGACCTGCGGGCGGCGTCGAAGGCCTTCCGGGCGCTCGGCATCACCAGCGTGGGCGAGGCGATGCTGAAATCCGCCGACGAGTTCCAGGCCTACCAGGAGCTGGCGCGGGACGGCGAGCTGGGCGTGCGCGTCTACCTGATGGTGATGATCGACGACATGCTGGACGGGCTGGAATCGCTCGGCATCCGCACCGGCTGGGGCGACGACTGGCTGCGGATCGGCCCGGCGAAACTCTTCCAGGACGGCTCCGGCGGCGGCCGCACTGCGGCGATGTTCGACCCCTACCCGGGCGAGCCGGACAACTACGGCATCTCGATCTGGTCGCAGGAGGAGCTGGACGAGAAGTTCGGCCGGGCCCATCGGCTGGGCTTCCAGCTCTGCGCCCACGCCATCGGCGATCGCGCGATCACGATGGTGCTGAACGCCTACGAGAAGGCGCTGGCCGCCCACCCCCGGCCGGACCACCGCCACCGCATCGAGCACTGCGGGATGTGCACCCCGGAGATCCTGGACCGGATGGCGCGCCACAACTTCATCGCGGTGCCGCAGCCGAACTTCATCTACGAGCTTGGCGACTCCTACATCCGCAACTTCACCCAGGAGCAACTCGCCCTCTCGTACCCCGGCCGCGCATGGTTCGACCGCGGCATCGTGGCGGTGGGCAGCTCGGACGTCCCCGTGGTGGGCTGCGACCCGCTGCTCGGCATCCGCAGCGCCGTCACCCGCCGCACCCGCGACGGCCAGTTGATGGGCCCGGAGCAGGGGGTGACAGTGATGGAAGCGCTGCGGATGTTCACCCGCCACGGCGCGTACGCAAGCTTCCAGGAAGACCGGAAGGGGCGTATCGCGCCGGGGTTGCTGGCGGATGTGGCGGTGGTGAGCCTGGATCAGCTGTAGCTTTGACTAACGACAGAGGCGTGCGCGTCTGAAGCCGACGCAGCGCCGCCTTGGTCTTAGCAAAGGCCTGCTCGATCGGGTTAAGGTCCGGCGAGTACGTCGGCAGGAACAGTAGCCGGGACCCAGTCGCCTCGCGGCCGGTCGTCGAGGGAGCGGCCGCTCGGGCGGCGGCCAACCAGCTGTTGAGGGTGCGGGCCGAGACGCCTCGGACGCGGGCAACCGCATGCCGCGCCAGGCCGGTCTCGACGGCGCCGACGGCACGTTCGCGGACGTGACCGGGGACGCGGGGTGGTATGCCCTGTCATGACACCAAATAACATCATCCGACAACCGCTCTGGGCAGTCTGCGGAAGCCTGTTGCATTGGTGGCAGCGCCAAGTGTCGGCTGCTGTCAGGAGTTTGCCGTCTCATGTGTTGCACGGTGGCTAGAGTGGCCTCGTTGCAGGACGTCGACCGGAGATATCCGGATGCAGCTGCCTCGGCGGAGGGCGTGAAATGAACTATCGTCCAGGCGACACCCGGAATGGTGTATCGGCCGCATGCATGAAAGGTTGCTCGAAGAAGAGGCTCCCGACGGTGACGGACAGGGCGGTGATCTCGTTGGCACGCCGTTGAGGGGTTTGGGAACCGGGGGCTTTCAGGACTCGCGGTGCGAAGGGGATCCGGGCGACCACGATGTCCCGTTCCGCAAGCCGGAACTGGAGACGCTGCAGCGGCATCGCGGCAAATACGGCCTGAACCCCCGGGAGGCAGATGCGGTGGCTGGCAAGTGGTCGCCGCGCAGCACCGTTCCGGCGGCCATCTTCCTTCACATCCAGGGCACGTGCGGGCGGGCCGGGACGACCGCGGGTTCGCTGCAGCATTGGGCTCGACGGGGAGGCGTCGGGGGGGTGCAGGCGTCGTCGAGCGTCATGGTGCAGGAGGACGGGTCGCTGCTGCGGGTGATCGAGGACTGCAACGCCCCGTGGACCAACGGCGACTTCAGCAGCGGCACCGAGCGCGGCTGGCAGCTTCGCAACAGGATGGGCGGCGGGATCAATTCGAACGACTACTCGCTGACGATCGAGGCCGAGGGTGGGCCGGCGAACGACCTGACCGAGGAGGCGCTGGAGACCGTCTGCTGGATGTGCGCGGTGTGGATGAAGCGGTGGGGCCTGACCGTGGACGACATCTACCGGCATGCCGACAGAGACCAGACGACGAGGTGCTTCTGTCCGGGGACGTACTTCGACGGTGATTGCGCGGCTGCAGGCGGCGGGGCTGTCATGAGCCGAGCGAGTGAGGTTCGTGGGCGGGTCGTGTCTGCGTTGGCCCCGCTGTGGAGGCTGTCGGCACGGCTTGAGGTCGGCGAAAGATTGTGCTACGTTGTCCGTAGCCCACCCGGCTGCTTCGGTGGTCGGGCCGCGCGGAACCCCTGCAATCGCAGGGGTTCCGTTGTTTCAGGGGAAATGTGGTGAAGACGATCGCTTACGTCGACGGATTCAACCTTTACTTCGCATGCTTTCATCATCAGGAATTCCAGGAGGACGGCGAACGACAACGGCGGGACCCGCTCTTCGAACGACTGCAACGTGGGAAGTGGTTGGACATCGGCGCGCCGCTTCGCCGCGTTTCACCTGACGCGCCGCCGGACGTCATCCACTACTTCACCGCTCGGGTAAGTTCGCCTGCCAGCGACCCGGATCGGGCGGAACGACAACAGACGTACCTGCGCGCGCTGGAGTGGGCGGGAGTCAACGTCCACATCGCGCAATTCAAAAAGGTCACCAAGCCCGGACGGTTGAAAACCCGGATTGCTTGCCAAGCCGCCATTCGTAGCGTTCCAGACCGGGTGCATGTCGAACTGCGTGAGGAGAAGGGCTCCGATGTCCATCTCGGGGCCATGCTGGTTCGCGATGCGTTCACGAGCCGGTTCGAGCGGGCGATCGTGGTGTCGAACGACACCGATCTGGCCCCCGCGATCGACATGGCGGTGGCACAAGCGGGGAAGACCGTTCACGTGATAAGCCCGTACCGCCAGCCGTCCACGACGTTACAGAGGGTTGCGTCGAACATGGAGCCGCTCGCCAGGGAGTTGATCCTCGAATGCCAGCTCCCGGACGAGATTCGCGTCAACGAGAAGCGTCGCATCACGAAACCTGCGGCATGGCATTGAAGACGTGAGATGCGTTTGACCGTGCGTTGGAACCCCTGTACGAACCCCCGCCGAAACTGGTGAAAACCCCATCAAAATGCTAGTATTTCCGCATGTCCGGGACGATTGCGGGGCGCGTTCAGCAGGCCCGCCGGCAACGCTTCGAACGGCTGGTGGGGCGGGCGCTGGATGAACTTCCGCCCGATCTGCTGGCGATGCTGGACAACGTCGCGATCACGGTCGAGGACGAGCCGCTGGCGCAGCATCTCGACCAGTGGGACGACGCGCCGGAGACCCTGTTCGGTCTTTATGAAGGCACCCCGCTGACGGAGCGCGATTCCGCCTACGGGATGACGCTGCCGGACCGGATCACGATCTTTCGCGGTCCGCTGGAGCGGGCCTTCCGTTCCCCGCAGGCGATCGCGCGCGAGGTGCGGATCACGGTGGCGCACGAACTCGGGCACCACTTCGGGCTCGACGAGGACCGGTTGGAGGAGTTGGGGCTGGGGTGATACGGGGCTTGTGGGCTTGTGGGCCAGAAGGAAGGCCTCCGGACCGAAGCGCAAGACGGAAGCCGTGAAGCCGAAGACCCAGCAGCCGGTAGCCAAAAGCCCACCAGCCGATAAGCCCAAAAGCCCACAGGCCGATAAGCCCAAAAGCCCAAAAGCCGACAAGCCCGCCAAGCCCCACCGGAGCGCACGTGCAGCAACTCACCGCCAGGACGAAGGCCAGCGAGATGGGGGTGTTTGCCGCCATCGCGGCCGGGGTGTCGCTGCTGATCGCGCAGCCGCTGCCGGCTCTCGTTCCGGCGCTGGTCGATCTCTGGCTCTGGCAGGCGCCGCGGGTTTCACCTGCCGGGGTTGCCGGGCCGCTGGGCGAGGCGCTGCGACGCTCTCCCGGCGCCGATCCGTCGCTGGCCGACGCCATCATGGCCTGGGGGCAGAGCGGGGACGTGGCGGCCATCGTCGGCTGGTTCGTGCCGTCGCTGCTCGCGGGGCTGGATATGGTCCCGCTGCGCGGCCTGCCGGAGCGGGCCGTGATCGATCCCGGAGTGGGCGGGTCGATTCTGCTCGCCATCGTCATGGTGATCCTCGCCGCCTTCGGCGTGATGGCCTACAAGACCATGCTCGCGCGGGTCGTGGTTGGCCGGCGCGCCGTCGACCGTGCCTATCCCTCCGAGGCCCTGCGGAACGGGGCTCGCTATCTCGGCTTCCTGGCGATGGCAGCCGGGGCGATCCTGGCGGTTGTCGTGCCGGTCGCGGCGGCGGCGGCGGTGGCCGGGGTGATTGGCGCGAACCTGATCCCGATCGTCGGGCTGCTGCTGTCGATTGCGGCAGTCGCCGCGACGGTGCTGCTTGCCTTCGTCGGGGAGACGATCGCGCTCACCGGCGCGGGACCGTGGCAGGCTGTCAAGATCAGCGCGGGGATCGTCCGCGCGGATACCGGGCGGACAGTCGGGCTGCTGCTCGTCCTCTGGGTGGCGCTCGTCACCCTGCCCGAGGTGCTCGCGCCGCTGGGGTCCAATGCCCTTGGCATCGCGCTGGCCATCGCCATCTATGCCTTCGTCGCCACCGGCCTCGCGATGGGCCGGATGTGCTTCGTCCACGAACGCCTCCCCGTGGCGGGCGGCCCGGCGCGAGTCCGCACACCCATAAGCCCATAAGCCCATAAGCCCATAAGCAGACGAGCCAACCACCCGACGCCCGACACCCGATACCCACCCAGGAGACCGCCTTGGCAAGTTCGAATTCCACCTATGACGCCAGTTCGATCCAGGTCCTCGAGGGCCTCGAAGCGGTTCGCCGCCGCCCCGGGATGTACATCGGCAGCACTGACGTGCGCGGATTGCATCATCTCGTGCGCGAGATCGCGGACAACTCGGTCGACGAGGCGCTCGGCGGCCACTGCGACCGGATCGTCTGCCGGATCGGCAAGGACGATGTGGTGACCGTCGTCGACAACGGCCGCGGCATCCCGGTTGACAAGCACGCGAAGATGAACAAGTCCGCGCTCGAGGTCATCATGACCGTGCTCCACGCCGGTGGAAAGTTTGGCGGCGGCGGATACAAGGTGTCGGGCGGCCTGCACGGCGTCGGCGCGTCGGTGGTGAACGCGCTCTCGGAGTGGCTGGAGGTGGAGGTTCGCCGCGGCGGCAAGATCTACAAGCAGCGATACAAGCGCGGTGTGCCGGAAGGCCCGGTCAAGAAGATCGGCGAGACCACGCCGGACGATCACGGCACCATCACCCGGTTCCTGGCAGACGTGGAGATCTTCACGGCGGGCCACGAGTACAACTTCGAGCAGCTCGCGCAATGGTTTCGCGAAACGGCCTATCTCACCCGCGGGCTGAAGCTGACGCTGATCGACGAGCGGGTCAGCAAGGAGGCCACCTTCTGGTTCGAGGGCGGCATCATCTCCTTCGTGCGCCACCTGAACCGCAACCGGCAAGTGGTTCACGACCGACCGTTCTACGTCGAGCGGGAAACGCCGGCCTGCATGGTCGAGGTCGCGCTGCAGTACAACGATTCCTACGGCGAGAGCACCCACACCTTCGCCAACAACATCAACACGATCGACGGCGGCACGCACCTCTCCGGGTTCAAGAGCGCGCTCACCCGGACGATGAACGACTATGCGAAGAAGAACGGCTTCCTCAAGAACGACGAGGCGCTCTCCGGCGAGGACGTCCGTGAGGGGCTGACTGCCATCGTCAGCGTGAAACTGGCCGAGCCGCAGTTCGAGGGGCAGACGAAGGCGAAGCTGGGCAACGCGGACGTGGCAGGCGCGGTGCAGACCGTCGTCAACGAGGCGCTTGGCCAGTTCCTCGAGGAGAACCCGCAGATCGCGCGGCGGGTGATCGAGAAGTGCATCAACGCCTCCCGCGCGCGCGAGGCGGCCCGCAAGGCGCGCGAGCTGGTGCAGCGCAAGGGCGGGCTGGAAAGCTTCAGCCTGCCGGGCAAGCTGGCCGACTGCTCCGAGCGCGATCCTGCCCGCGCCGAGCTGTACATCGTCGAGGGCGACTCGGCGGGCGGCTCCGCGAAGCAGGGGCGCGACCGCCGCTTTCAGGCGATCCTGCCGCTGCGCGGGAAGATCCTGAACGTCGAGAAGGCGCGGCTCGACAAGATGCTGCAGAACAACGAGATCCGCACCATGCTGACCGCGCTCGGCACCGGAGTCGGGGAGAGTTTCGACGTCTCGAAACTCCGGTACCACCGCGTCATCATCATGACCGACGCCGACGTCGATGGCAGCCACATCCGCACGCTGCTCTTGACCTTCTTCTACCGGAACCTCGAGCAGTTGATCATCGATGGCCACGTCTACATCGCTCAGCCCCCGCTGTTTCGGGTGAAGGCGGGCAAGGAGGAGCGGTGGGTCTACTCCGACAATGAGCTCAAGAAGGCGCTCAAGGAGATGGGCGAGAAGTCCGACGTGCAGCGCTACAAGGGTCTCGGCGAGATGAATCCCGAGCAACTCTGGAATACCACCATGGACCCGGCGAACCGGACCCTCGTCCAGATGACCATCGAGGATGGCGTCGGAGCGGACGAGACCTTCGATATGCTCATGGGCGCCGCCGTGCCTCCGCGCAAGAAGTTCATCCAGACTCACGCGCAGGACGTGCAGAACCTCGACATCTGATCGGTTGCAAGTACTCCCTGAAACAGCGCCGGCCGTCATGGGTAAACCATGACGGCCGGATTGCATGTGTTCCGTCCCGGCCAGCTGCCGTCAGTCCGCTTCGGCCGGGAGATGCGCGAGGAACCAGTCGCGGGCGAGCGTGGCGGCCTGCTCCAGCGTGCCCGGTTCCTCGAACAGGTGCGTCGCGCCGGGCACGATGGCGAGGCGGCACGGACATGTCATCCGGGCCATCGCCTGCCGGTTCAGACCGATTACCTGCTCGTCGCGCTCGCCGACGATCAGCAGGGTCGGCGCGGCAACGAGCGGCAGCGCGTTGCCGGCGAGATCGGGCCGGCCGCCCCGGGAGACGACCGCGCCGACCGGGTTCGGTCGGTCCGCTGCCGCGATCAGGGCAGCCCCCGCGCCGGTGCTGGCGCCGAAGAGGCCGATGCTGCCCGACCGGCTCCAGCCATGACCAGATAACCAGTCGATTGCGGCGTCCAGCCGAGCCGCCAGCATCGGAATGTCGAAACGGTATGCGCGGGTGACCGCGTCGATCTGATCCTCGCGTGGAGTAAGCAGATCGAGCAGCAGGGTCGCCAGTCCTGCTTCCTCCAGCGCCGCTGCGACCGCCTGGTTGCGCGGGCTGTGCCTGCTGCTGCCGCTGCCGTGCGCGAAAAGCACAGCGCCGCGTGGATTGGTTGGGCACGACCACGTGCCGGTGAGGTGAACCTTCCCCGTGGGAATCGCGACGCTAATGTGCCTGGCCTCGCTGGGAGCCACGTTCATGGGCGGACCTCGTTCGGGGAAACGGGAGCAAAGCGCAGCATCCACCCCTCAGATTGGCGCGCTGCGGTGCCGATTGGCTGAGGCTCCGGATGCGGGGCCGCAATCGTCGTGCCGCGGGCCATTTATCGCGATGGCGGAGCGGGTGATCCCTGCAACTGCAGGTGCGAATGCTGGCCAAATGAGCGGGACAAGACTCATTCACCTGCGATGCATGAAGATTTCATGGTTACACAACCGATCCATCACCCGCCACTTATTTGGATGCCCCACCGTGGAGGTGTCGCGTGCACTGTCTTGGCGATTTGGATCGCCGGGCGCGCGGCCCGGAGCAATCCGGGAGGAGGATCCCATGGAAGAGCGGGAGTTCGACGCTATCACCCGGGCGATGGGGAACCAGACGCCGCGACGTTCCGCCGTGCAACACATCGCGGCTGCAGGCGCGGGAATGCTGGCGCTTGCCGGGTTGAACGCAGCCGCCGCCGAGAACAGGCACGATGGCAAGGGGGACGGTCAGGGGGACGCGAACAAGCCGGGTTCCGGGCAGAAGGACGGGTCGGCGGCGGGTGATGCCGCCAATGCCGCCGGTGATGCCGAAGCCGAAAAGAAGAAGAAGTGCAACAAGAACACCGACCGCCCGAACAACTGCAAGTGCACCAGTGACAACCAGTGCAAGACGAAGAACTGCGACAAGTCGCTTGGAACCTGCCAGCCGACTGGCAACCTCGATTCCGGCCCGACCGGCCCGACCGGCCCCGCTGGTCCCAAAGGAGACGATGGCGCGACCGGCCCGACCGGGGCAGAGGGCGTCCCGGGCTCGGCAACGAACACCGGCGCGACCGGTCCCCTCGGACCGACTGGCCCCGAGGGAGTTGGCGGCGCCGACGGCCCACAGGGTGTGACTGGCCCGCAGGGTGGAGTCGGCGGACGTGGCCCGCAGGGCTTCACCGGCGCGCAGGGCTCCACTGGCGCGGCGAGCACCGTGACCGGGCCGCAGGGTCTGGTAGGTTCGCAGGGCAGCACCGGCCCGCAAGGGTCCACTGGCGAGGCGAGCACCGTTACCGGTCCGCAAGGCCCGACCGGGTCGCAGGGCAGCACCGGCCCGCAGGGGAGCACCGGGGCGGCAAGCACGGTGACCGGCCCGACCGGCATCGTCGGGGCGACTGGCCCGACCGGAGCTCAGGGCGTCCCGGGCTCGGCGACCGCGACCGGCGCGACCGGCGCGACGGGCCCGGCCGGTTCCAGCTTCACCCCGGCGGTCATCTACGTGCAGAACACCACCAATAACGTTGCGGATCAGGCGCAGGAGACCGTCATCGCGCAGTGCCCCACGGGGTACATCGTGATCGGCGGCGGGTTCAACGTGTCGAATCACAACGTCAGGGTGTTCAAGGCCATTCCGAACGAGCCGAGCACGCACTTCAGCGTGACCGCACGTAACGAAAGCGGCGCGCCGCGGGACTTCACGGCCTACGCGGTCTGCTTGAAGGATTCCTAGAAACCGGTTTCGGCGAGCAGGACACTCGCCATAGCCACGGTGGACCGGATGGGGGTCGCGAAAGCGGCCCCCATCCGATTCGCGTCGTCCGGGTGCGAGGACGGTGTGCTGTACGATCACGCAGGCGAGCGGCAATGGTCGTGGAGCGTGAGGTGCATGAGACTGGTCATGGTGGGCATCCTTGCGATGCTCTCTGTCACTGCGGCGATTCCGCCGCAGATCGCGACTGCCCAGCAGCGCTGCACGTCGGGCAGCAGCGGCATCGGCGATGGCTACTACCCCTACATGG
Organism: uncultured Chloroflexota bacterium; assembly: GCA_903864575.1. Lineage (GTDB taxonomy): Bacteria > Chloroflexota > Chloroflexia > Thermomicrobiales > UBA6265 > CADCWF01. Next base: position 432 of record CAIPGK010000014.1, on the reverse strand, counting down.
GCAACAGCGGGTATGACGCTGGCAACTACGATCTCGATCTGGAGCTCGACGTGGATGCCGGGTCGATTCGCAGCGGAACCGCCACGATGACCGCGCTGGCCGTAACCGCGCTCTGCCGGTTCAATATCGATTTCAACGGACTGGTCATCGATGGCATCACCGTCGATGGCAGTCCGGCATCATGGAGGCGGGACGGGCAGGAACTGACGATCGAGCCTTCTCGGCCCATCGCCGCAGGCGCGGAGTTCGTGGTCGAGACCCGATACCACGGGACGCCGTTCGCGGTGAAAACCTCGACCGCCGCGGAACTCGAGGCGCTGTTCGCGGCGTTGGCGACACCAGGAGCGATCGAAGCGCCCGACCTCGCGACGCCGGTCGATGCGGATGTTGGCGAGATCGGCCCACCGGATTCGGCAGCCGACGCGGGCGATG
>CAIPGK010000013.1 GCA_903864575.1 uncultured Chloroflexota bacterium | reverse complement strand
CCTGATGCGGCGTAAGTCCAATTGCGTAGACGAGGATCGGTACGGTGATGATCGACCCGCCCCCACCGACCAGCCCGAGCAACAGCCCGATCCCGGCGCCGAACAGAATTTCGAAAAGAAGGGTTTGCATCACCTCACCCGACGACCGGATGTCCTGCCTGGACCCAGGCGATCATGCCCCCGGCGACGCTCACCGGATTCACGAATCCGAGACTCTTCAGGTATTCGGCAGCGACGAAGCTTCTCCGCCCGCTTCGGCAGATGATGGCTATGGGCATCGCGGAATCGAGTTCCCCAACCCGGGACTCGAGATCCCCAAGCGGAATCAGCGTCGCTGTTCCGGCATGCCCCGCATCCCACTCATCCTGCTCGCGTACGTCGAGCAGCACATGAGGCGTGGCCTGCCAGTCACGCACATAGTGCTCGATTGAAATCTCAAGGTCTCCGGAACCGCTGCTTGCGCTCATGGGAGGCGTTCCTTCCACTTCCTGCGAATGGCTGGCCGAGGCATTGGCGCACCGGCCCGAATCTCGGTCGCTGGTCAGTTCCGCCCGGTCGGCAATCCGGCTTCCCGCCAGGCTTTGATGCCGCCGTCGACGTTCACGACGTTGTCCATGCCAGCAGCCTGAAGCAGGCTGGCGGCGACCATCGACCGAAATCCGCCGCCACACAGGACGGCCACCTTGCCACCGTCGAGGTCGGGCTTGCCGCCCTGCGCGATCCTGCCCGCCGAGAAGTTCCGCGACCCTGCGATGGCAGCCTCGTCCCACTCGGCGGCATCCCGCACGTCCAGCAACGTCACATCGCCGGACTTCAGCTGTCCGACAAGGTCCCTGACTGAGACCGTTTCGACCGATTTCACCGGCTTTCCCGCCGCCACCCAGGCAGCCATGCCACCATCGAGCCACCCGGCGATCTTGTCGATCCCGATCCGGTGAAGCTCGGTGCGAGCCTCAATGAACTGGTCGTGGCTGTCCACGACCAGAACGACCTCGCGGTTGTAGGGAGTCAGCCATCCTGCCCAGATCGCGAAGCTTTCGCCAAGCCCGACCGCGACCGCGCCCGGGATGTGCCCCGCCGCGAATGCCGCCGCCGGACGGGTATCGATCAGGAGCGCGCCACCCGCCTGGGCAAGCTCGACCTCCCGCACCGTGAGCGCCTTCCCACCGGGAAGCTCGGCCAGAAGAGCCGGCCCTACCTTGTTCACCCACTTCATGAACGGGTAGTAGGCGGGCGGCTTCGGCATGCCGTCCATCACCACCTTGATGAACGACGCCTTGTCCGGCTGGTTGAACGCATACCCGAAGGTCTTCTCCTGCCCCATCGTCGTATTCGGCGCGTCGCCGATCTTCTTGCCGCAGGGCGAACCAGCGGTGTGGCCGGGGTAAACCACCACCCCATCCGGCAGGGGCTTCAGCCGGTTGTAGATGGTGTCGTAGAGCTGCTCAATCAGCTTCTTTTGCGCGTCCTCGCCCAGCAAATCCGGTCGACCGATCTCGCCGGCGAAGAGAATGTCGCCGCTGAACATCGCGACAGGGTCGCTGCTCTCCGCGCGATCGAACAGCAGGTACGCGATGTGCTCCGGGGTATGACCCGGGCTCCACAAGGCCTTGAGCGTCAGGGAACCAACGCGAATCTCCTGACCGTCCTCGAGTGCGGTATGCGGGAACTCGGTCTCGCCGAACATCCCCGCGTAGACCGGCGCGCCGGTCGCGGCGGCCAACTCGCGGGCGCCGCTCACAAAGTCGGCGTGGACATGGGTTTCGCAAATGGCGACCAGGCGCATGCCGTGGCGGGTGATCCACGCGAGATACTCATCGATGTCCCGCCGCGGGTCGATGATCGCGACCTCACCAGCTGCTTCATCGGCAACGTAATAGGCCACTTCCGCGAGACCGGGGGTAAATGAGCGCTCGACGATCATATGTGCATCTCCCTCTCTTCAACGCTGGCCGCATAGCATGGCAACGGGACTGGCCACGTCGGAGGTTCAGTCCGCAGCCGACGCTGGGGCGCCCTGCGAGGCGGCAATCTGTGAGAGAACCTGGCGAACGTCGCAACCTCCGGCCCGGTTATAGGGAAGCTTTCCAAGCATGATGGCCATCATGCAGTTGTTGGTCACGGCGGAAAACAACAATCCGAACCCGACCGCGATCGCGCCCCAGGTGAAGGCGGGGTTCAGGAATTGCCCGAGAAGTCCGAACAGGAGCACCAGAGTGCCAGCCACCCCGCGCACCTGCCGGAACATGTCCCACTTCTGGACCCCGCGCACCAGCGGCTTGTCCTCCGCCTCCCACGACGCGACCCCACCCGCGAGGAGATGCAGGCCGTTGAGTCCCTTCGATTGCAAGGCCAGTTCGGCCTGCTGGGCGCGCGCGCCGGACCGGCACACGAGAACCACCGGACGATGAATGCTGTCTCGCAGGGAGGCGGCATACTGAGGCAATTGGTCCAGCGGCACGTTGAAACTGCCCGGAATATGCTCGGACTCGAACTCGGCCGGGCTTCGAACATCGAGGATCGTCACCGTATTCTGGTTGGCGGCGAGTTCGCCGGCAGTCAGCACCGTTGGCAGGTCGATTGTGGCCACCTCTTCTTCCTCCTCTTGCTCGACCGCGCCTTCGCGCGGGTCCGAAACGTGCCCGCCCTAGCGTCCGGCCCGAACCAGCGCTCGCACCGCTTCCTCGACCGCCCGTTCAGGCGTTTCGAATTCGCCCGGATGTTTCAGGCACCTGAGCGCATACGCCTCCAGCAATTCGCCACTGAGGGCATTGACCGCGGCCTTGATCGCGGCCAGCTGCGTCACGACATCCATGCATTCGCGGCCGTCATCGATCATTTTCTGGACGCCTCTGGCCTGTCCTTCGATCTTCCTGAGCCGGTCGTTCAGCGCAGTCCGCTCTTCGATGCTCAGGTTGTGCATGCTCGGCATCCGGTCCTCCACAGTGGTGCGCCTGGTGGGCGATGGCTGAATCGTACCCTAGGGGGGTAGGGTTGTCAATCACCTGTCCAGCCGGCAGCCGGCGCCGGGCTGTTCCGGCCCCGCGGAACCACCGGTATACTCCCGCCACGAATCGGAGCGCCCGGAAACGCCGGGCAGCGTTTGACCTGCCGCGCTGGAGCGGCGCCCGTTACAGCGAAGGACCGATCATGACCAAACCGGACGAGATCACCCCGGATGAACTGGAACACCAGATCGCCATCGAGTCCCTGCTCGATGAGCGACGCCATTTCCCGCCGCCGGCAGCCTTCGCCGCCCGGGCAAACGTCAATGACCCTGCCATCTACCAGCGGGCCGCCGACGACTACGAGGCGTTCTGGGAGGATGCCGCTCGCGGCCTCGACTGGTATGAGCCGTGGCATACCGTCCTCGATTGGCAATTGCCCTTTGCGAAGTGGTTTGTCGGCGGCAAACTGAACGTCTCCTACAACTGTCTCGACCGCCATGTGAACGCCGGTCGAGGCGACCGCGTTGCGTATTACTGGGAGGGCGAGCCGGGCGATCGCCGCGTCATCACCTACGCGGACCTCCTGGCCGAGACCGAACGCACCGCAAACGCATTGAAGGAACTCGGGGTCGGTCGTGGCGACCGAGTCGCGATCTATATGCCGATGGTTCCCGAACTGCCTGCAGCAATGCTCGCCTGCACCCGCATCGGCGCTGCCCATACCGTCGTTTTCGGCGGCTTTTCCTCCGAGTCCCTTGCTGACCGGATCAATGACTCCGAAGCCAAACTGGTCATCACCGCCGATGGCGGCTATCGGCGTGGGAAGCCATTCGCGCTCAAGCAGAATGTCGATGCCGCTGTGGAGTCCACCCCGAGCGTCGAGCACGTGCTGGTGCTGAGGCGAACCGGTCAGGATGTCGCGTGGAAGGACGGCCGGGACGTCTGGTGGCATGACATTGTGCCGCGGCAGGAGGCCAACTGCGAGCCGGAGCGCATGGACAGCGAGGACATGCTCTACCTGCTCTACACCTCTGGCACGACGGCCAAGCCGAAGGGCATTTTGCACACCACCGGCGGTTACCTGACCGGCGTGTCGGCCACCCATCGCTGGGTCTTCGACCTGAAGGACGACGACGTCTTCTGGGCCGCGGCGGACATCGGCTGGGTGACCGGCCACTCCTACATCGTCTATGGTCCCCTCGCCAATGGTGCAACCGGCGTTCTCTACGAGGGCGTACCCGACTTTCCCGATCCTTCCCGCTGGTGGGAAATCGTCGAGCGATACAAGGTTTCGATCCTGTACGCCGCGCCAACCGCCATCCGCGCCCACATGAAGTGGGGCCGCCAGCACGCCCAGACCCGCGACCTGTCCAGCCTGCGCCTGCTGGGATCAGTCGGAGAACCGATCAACCCCGAGGCGTGGATGTGGTACCACGAGGTCATCGGCGGCGGCCGCTGCCCGATCGTCGACACCTGGTGGCAGACGGAAACGGGCGGCATCATGATCAGCCCGCTCCCCGGTGTCACGACCACCAAGCCGGGTTCCGCGACGATGCCGATCCCCGGCATCTTCGCCGATGTGGTGAATGACGACGGCGTGAGCACCCCGCTCGGTGAGGGCGGCTATCTCGTGATCGAGAAGCCGTGGCCACACATGCTGCGCGGCATTTATGGCAACCCGGAACGCTACAAGGAGACCTACTGGTCGCGATTCGAGGGCAAGTACTTCCCCGGCGACGGTTGCCACCGCGACGAGGAGGGTTATTACTGGCTCATGGGCCGCGTGGACGACGTGATGAACGTCTCCGGCCACCGTCTCAGCACGACGGAAATCGAGAGCGCGCTCGTCGATGACCACCGCGTGGCCGAGGCTGCCGTCGTGGGCGCACCCGATCCCCTGACCGGAGAAGCAATTTTTGCCTTCGTCATCCTCAAATCCCGCGTCGAACCGACACCGGAACTTGGCCAGGAATTACGAACCCACGTCGCCACCAAGATCGGCGCGATCGCCCGGCCCAAGACGGTCATGTTCACCCCCGATCTGCCAAAGACGCGCTCCGGCAAGATCATGCGGCGCCTGCTGCGCGACATCGCGGCGGGCCGCCCGCTCGGTGACACGACCACACTTGCCGACGCAGGTGTCGTGGAATCGATCCGAGACGCCACGACGAGCGCCAGGGACGACGAGTAGCCGATCACTGGTGGAGTATGCGCCCGCCCGCCGCACGGCAGGCGGGCGCGCCCGTGTTGCGAGATGAAAGGATCCCCAATGCCGTCCTTCGACACCATCATCCACGGCGGCCGACTGATCGACGGCACGGGCAACCCCTGGACTCATGCCGATGTCGCCCTTGCCGGCGGCGCGGTCGTCGCCATCACCGAGCCGGGGATGCTGCCCGGCGACGCGGCAGAGTCGGTGGACGCCGAGGGGCATGTCGTTTGCCCCGGCTTCATCGACATCCAGTCGCACTCCATCGTCCCCTTTCTGACCGACCGGAGATCGCTTTCAAAGGTCACGCAGGGCGTCACCACCGAAATCATGGGTGAATCCTGGACGCCATCCCCCAGCGGTGGCCTGATCGAGCGCCCGTTTCCGGAGGAATTGCGGTCCCGCCTCGGCGATGCGCTTGACGAGTGGAACCGGTTGGCGGAGGGGTGGACCCGGTTCGGCGATTGGCTCGAAGACCTTGCCGCACGCGGCGTCTCGGTCAACGTCGGATCGTTTCTCGGTCACGGCACGCTGCGCGAGTACGCGATGGGCTACGACATGGCGGAGGCCTCGCCGGCGCAACTCGGGACGATGCGCCGGGTGATGGCCGAAGCGATGGAGGACGGGGCGTTTGGCCTCGCGACGGCGTTGATCTATCCGCCCAGCAGCTACGCGACCTTTGAGGAACTCGTCTCGGTGATGGAAATCGTCGCGGCCTATCGCGGCGTTCACATCACGCACATGCGATCCGAGGAGACCCGCATTCTCGAAGCGCTCGACGAGACGATCGAGATCGCGCGGCGAACCGGCGCGGCGACCGAGGTCTATCACCTGAAAGCGGCCGGTCGGGGTAACTGGCATCTCATACCGGACGTCATCGCTCGCATCGAGGACGCGCGAGCTGCCGGCATCGACATCACCGCCGACATGTACCCCTACGAAGCCGCAGGAACCGGGCTCGCAACCGTCCTCCCGACGTGGGCTGAAGCAGATGGGAAACTCTGGACGAACCTCGCAGACCCCGCCATCCGGGAGCGAATCAGGCACGATATCATCAACCCGCCACCCGGCTTCGAAAACCTCGGGGCAGTCGAAGGAGCGACGAACGTCGTTCTGGCGGGCATGTTGCGGCCGGAACTGGAGCACCTCAACGGCCGCGTGCTCGCAGACGTGGCATCAGAACGGGGCCAACACTGGGCTGACACCGCGATGGACCTGCTCCATGTGGAGGGCCAGAACATTTTCTGCTTCTACTTTGAGATGAGCGACGACAACATTTGCCGCCAGCTG
>CAIPGK010000012.1 GCA_903864575.1 uncultured Chloroflexota bacterium | reverse complement strand
GGCTGGAAAGCACCGGCATCGAACTTCCGCCTACCTACGGAGAGGACCTTGCCGCCGCGGGCAAGCCGAACGCCCAGCAGGTGATGCCGGCGCAGCTCGATTTCTATCTCGGCGCGTTCCAGAGCGAGGAGCAGAAAGTCCAGTACGTCAACTTCTACGGCAATCTGATGAAAATCGGGGACGGCTACGTTGGCGACACCGTGCGCGCGCTGAAGGATGCCGGGCATTACCGGAATACCATCTTCATCCGCTCCTCCGATCACGGCGAAATGGGCATGGCCCACGGCGGCCTGCGCCAGAAGACGCTGGTGGCCTACGAGGAGGCGTTGCGGGTGCCGATGTTCTACGTCTGGCCGAAGCGGATCCCGGCCGGCAAGCGGAGCGACGCGCTGGTCTCGCATGTCGATCTGCTGCCGACGCTCGCCTCGCTGGTGGGCGTCCCGAAGCAGGACATGCCCGCGTGCCAGGGCAAGGATTACTCGAAGACGGTGATGAACCCGGAGCAATCCGGTCCCAATGAGTATGTGCTCTTCACCTACGACGACGTGTACGGCGGCGTTCCCGTTCCGCCCTATGTCGGCGCAAACCACATCGTCGCGTACCGGGACAGCCGCTACAAGATCGTCCGGTACCGGGACGAGCGGGAGAACCCGGACCCGGACGAGTGGGAGTTCTACGATCTGCAGGCGGATCCGTTCGAGGAGGTCAATATCGCGTTCACGGATGCCGGCAACGCGACGCTCGCCGACTACCGGAACCGGCTCGATCAGGCGATTCAGGATCGGCTGCAGCCGCTCTAGCGTGGCGGCAGATGCCGCGGCGTGCGCCGGGACCGAAGTTCGGCGGTTGCGTGCCGGATCGGCGTTTGCAGGAAAGTCACGTCCTGTAACATTGAGAACCCAGACTGTGGTTCGTGTCAGGAATATCGCGCCGCACCAGCGCGGGCGATCGGTTCGACAAGCCTGTAAAGGGGTAACATGGATACTCGGCTCGGTCGCCGTCATTTGCTCACGTCCGCCGCGCTCGCCGCGCCGGCGATGGCCGCCTCGGATGCGCTCGCGAAGGAGCGCAAGGCTCCAGCCCGGAAGGGCGCGGCGCAGGCCCACGATCATGAGGTCGAGGCCGAGCGGTCCTACAAGGGGATGAATGTCCTCCTGTTCATCATCGATCAGCAGCGGGCCATCCAGCACTTCCCGAAGGGTTGGGAGGAGAAGTACCTGCCCGGCATTACGCGGTTGAAGCAGAACGGGCTCAGTTTCGAGAACGCCGTCTGCAATACGTCCATGTGCTCGCCGAGCCGGTCGACCCTCTTTTCCGGCTATTTCCCCGCCCAGCATGGGGTGAAGTACACCCTCGAGGCGGACATGCCGTCATCGAGCTACCCGCAGGTGGAGATGCCGACGGACCTCCCCAACCTCGCGACGGTGATGACCGCGTCCGGGTTCGCGACGCCGTTCAAGGGCAAGTGGCACTGCAGCAAGGCGGCCAGCGGCGTCACAAATCCGGCGAGCAATCCCCCATGCGTTCCCGATGAGGGATGGGCTCCCTCGGATCTCGCCGAGTACGGATTCGAGCGCTGGAATCCGCAGGATGCCGGGGCGAATCAGGACATCTGTCAGGCTGGCGGCGGCTCCGTCAACAACGACGGCCGGTTCATGTTCGACGACGGGGATGTGGTGGCTGGCCAGGAGGGCGCCATCGCCTACCTCGAGCAGGCCGCCACGCAGGAAGCGCCGTTCTTCCTTACGGTGTCGCTGGTGAACCCGCACGACGTGCTCGCCTATCCGGCGAACTACAAGGACTTCGGGTACACCGACGAAGACCTGAAGAGCACCGGCATCACCCGGCCGGAGACCGCGGACGAGAAGTTCACCTCCAAGCCATCCGTGCAGCGCAAGTACGTCGCGCTGTGTGCGCTCGGCGGTCTTGCGCCGACGACGGATGAGGAGCAGGTCAACTATCTCAACTTCTACGGCAACCTGATGCGCGAGACCGACGCGCACCTGGTCACCATCCTCGACACGCTCGACACGCTGAATCTGAGCGACAACACCGTGGTCATCCTGACGGCGGATCACGGCGAAATGGGCACCGCGCACGGCGGGATGATCCAGAAGAACTTCAACTTCTACGAGGAGACGTTGCGGGTTCCGCTGGTCTACTCGAACCGCAAGCTCTACCCGAAGCCGGTCAAATCCACCGCGCTTGTGTCGCACGTCGATTTCCTGCCGACCATGGCGAGCCTGTTCCGGGCGCCCGAATCGGCGCGGGCGGAGTGGCAGGGTGTGGACTATTCGTCCATCCTGCGCAAGCCGAAGGAAGCCGGCAAGGATCCGCAGGCCTACACCGTCTTCACCTTCGATGACTGGCAGAGCGGTCAGGCGTCCGGACCGTACCTGACCGGCGCGTCCCACATCGTCGCGATCCGCAAGAAGCGGTACAAGCTGGCTCGCTACTACGATCCCACCGGCAACAGCCCGGATGAGTGGGAGATGTACGACCGGAAGAACGACCCGCTGGAGGAGCGCAACCTGGCTTTCCCGGGCCACAAGCGCACCAAGCAGGAGCAGAAGGCGTTCAAGCGGATGCGCAAGCAGCTGGCGGTCGTCGAGAAGAAGCGGCTGCAGCCGCTGGCCAGCGAGTCCGGCTGGGCGAACGAGACGGTCTTCGGTTCGCAGGGCACGGCGACGGACCAGTTCGAGCAGCCGAATGCCGTCTACGTCCCTGTGGACGATCTCACCAAGGCCTACATCTGCGACGGCGGCAACAACCGGGTCAGCATCTGGAGCCGCACCTCGTCCACGGCGACCGATTGGACTGCCGCGGCGACGCTCGGCTCGTCGGGCAGCGGGCTCTCGGAGTTCAACCTGCCGGCGGGCGTGGACATGACCTCCGACCAGCTGACGATGGCGATCGCGGACACCGGGAACAACCGGATCTCGATCTGGACGCGGACCAGCACTTCGCTGCTGGACTGGACCGCCCAGACCTCCTTCGGCTCCAGCGGCAGCGGCGCCGATCAATTCAAGATGCCGTTCGGCGTGCAGATCGCGCAGGATGGCCTGTCGGTCTATGTCGCGGACTTTTCCAACAACCGCATCTCGGCCTGGACGCGCCCGGACGGCGCGAGCACGGCCTGGACCAACCAGACGACCTTCGGCACCGAGGGAACGGGTGCATCCAACCTGTCCCAGCCGAACGATCTGGCGCTCTCCTCCGACGGTCTGACGATGACCATTGCCGACCTCGGCAACAACCGGGTTTCGATCTGGACGCGGACCACCGCGACGGGGACCGACTGGGCCAATGTGACGACCTTCGGAACCGAGGGCTCGATGACCTACCAGTTGAACCAGCCCGACGGCATCTTCGCCTCCAGCGACGGCTCGCGGGTGTGGATTGCGGACCGGGCCAACAACCGGATTTCGCTGTGGATGCAGAGTGGGGGCGTCTGGTCGCCGCTGACCACCTTCGGGGTCAACGGACAGGACTCCGCGGAACTCAACAAGCCGGACGGCGTATGCGTGCTCAACGAGACGGAAATCCTGATCGCCGACCGCGACAACAACCGGATGTCGGTCTGGACAGCGACGGCCTGATCCTGATCCTGGCCCTGGCCTGAACAGGAAACGCCGCTGGCGGTTGCCCGCCGGCGGCGTTTCCCGTTCAGGCGGTTTGCGCTACTTGCGGCGGGCCGGGCCTCCGCCCTTGGCGGGAACTGCCTGTGTCGGCGGAACCCAGCCCTCCGGCATCATGGCGTCCGCGCCGAAGAAGAACTCCTCCATTTGCTCGCGGAGGATGCGGCGGGTGTCAGGGTCCGCCGGATTCAGGCCATAGTGATTGATGAGAATCGTCATGTGGGGCTGCCAGAGCGCGTAGCCCTCCCTGGAGACATTCTCATAGATCCGCTGCCCGAGTTCGCCGGGAAAGGGAAGCTTGTCCAGCGCGGGCAATTCCCGGCCGAGTTTCACGCAGCTGACTGTCCGTTCCATCGCGTCTTCTCCCGGCTGGTCGTCCATCGCGGAGATCGGGCCGCGCTACCGGAGCATCTCCGGTGCGCCGCCCGGGGGCCGTGCTGTGGGTAGTGTGGGCATCGGTGCATGGGGCTGTCAACGCGGCGCGGCGCGGGATGCGACGTCGGCTACGATGACCGGCGAGGAGATTGGCCAATGCCGCGTCTGACGATGCTTTCGATGCCGTGCGACGAACCCGTTCCCGCGCTGGCCGCGCTGCTTGCCGCGCCGGGCGTGGAGATTGCGCGGCTAGTGCTGGCGACCATGCCTGAGGATGCTTCGGAAGCAGGTGGGGAAGCCTGTGCCAGCGCGGACGACGAATCGGCCATCGAGCGGCTGGCGCGATCGGTGGGGGTGCCGGTTGTCCGCGCCCGGTCGATGCGGGAGGTGCGGGCGGCCATCGGGGAGGATGTGCCCGATCTGGCGGTCGCGGCCTGTTTCCCTTGGCGGCTGCGGCGGGAAGCGCGTGAACTTCCCCGTCGCGGGGTGGTCAACATCCATCCCTCGCTGCTGCCGTCAGGCCGGGGTCCGGAGCCGGTCTTCTGGACCTTTCGCAATGGGGAACGCGAGACGGGCGTCACTGTGCACTGGATGGACGAGGGATTCGACACCGGCCCGATCCTCGCCCAGCGACGGTTCCTCATTCCCGACGATCTGGACGCGCCCTCGCTGGAGAGCCGCCTGTTGGGCATGGGCGGTGAATTGGTGGCCGAATTGCTGGGCGAAGTGGCGGCGGGAGAGGCTCCCGGCGTGCCGCAGGCGCGCTCTGCCGGAACCCGGGCGCCGACGCCCACCGCCGCAGACTGGCTGATGCCAGCGAGCCTGCCCGCGGGATGGGCGTGGCGATTCGCGCGGGCGGTAGCGCCGATGGGAGGGCCGTTGGCGGCTGCGGCGGGTGGGAAGATCATCCCGGTTGGCGCACCGGTGGCGATGGAGGATTGGGCGCGCCCCGGCGAGGCCGTCGTGGAGCATGACGACGGAACGGTGACGATCCGGTTCTCGCCCGGCTCGGTGCGGTTCGCCCGGAGAGCCAGCGATGAGTGATGAGCCACCACGCCCGCCTGAGGCGTGGCCACGTTGCGCGGGATCGAGGGGATGGGCTGCCACGCCACGCAGGGGACGCCGTCCGAGGCGTGGAACATGGAACGCGGGGAACATGGCGGCGCTGCGCCCACCAGAACCGCTGGGACGCCGGAACCGCGCACGAGCCCGACCCGTTGACGTATCCTGAAACCGACGAGGCGCGAGGCCCCAGCT
>CAIPGK010000011.1 GCA_903864575.1 uncultured Chloroflexota bacterium | reverse complement strand
GAACCGCGCCGCGGCGACCAGTCGCGGCAGGTGGGCCAAGGCGATCGCGATCACCGACAAGACCACCGCGGCCGGTTCGCCCCCACGCCAACCGCCGACCAGCGTCACCCACGGGAGAAGCGCCCCGCCCAACAGGATGATCGTGAACGGGAGGATCAGGCGTGGCGAGGCGATCCCTTCGCTGGCGTTCTTCAGCAGTCCCCGCACGACCTGCCCCGCACCGCGGTACATCCGGCACGAAGCGATCTCGGTCCCATCGACGATGTCGGTCGACAGCCCGTTACGGCGGTAGGCCATCGGCAGCTTGAGCCCATCATGCCTTGAACCGCGAAGCGCCTCGTGTGTCCCGGCTTGGCGATAGGCCTCGCGTGAGGTCACGAAGAGTTGCCCGCACCCCGCGGCGTAGGCCGGATGGCGGCTTTGGCGCATCCTCGCGATCGGGAGGAACCCGAGGAGGATGAAGTGCATCATCGGGATCAGCCATTGTTCGAGCCAGGTCCCGGTGACCTGCCGCGGGAAGGCGCTCAACAGCCCCGACTCCGAGGCGTCTTGGTGGGCGATCAGCCTTCGCACGCCGTCGCCCCGGAGGCGGACGTCGGCGTCGATGAAGACCCAGCGGTCATAAGCCGCCGCCGCGGCGAGTTGGTAGCAGGCGAACTGTTTCCCGTTCCATCCCGCGGGGAGCTCTTTGCCGTGAACGAGTCGGACCCGTCGATCGGCTCGGCCTAGGTCGGTGACGATCTTCGCGGTGTCGTCGGTGCTGTGGTCATCGAGCACGACGACTTCGATCTCGACACCTTCGCTCGCCACCGCCGCATGGACCGCATCGGCGATCCCGGCCGCCTCGTCGCGGGCCGGGATCAGGACCGAGACTTTCGGCGGTTCGCCCTGCGGGGCAGTGCCGTGGCTGAGCCTTGGGGGGAGAAAGAGCTGTAAGTTTCGGAGGAACATCAGCGCCGGGATCGCCGCCGCGATCAGGCCGCATGTCGCCAGCAAGGTCCAGGTCATCGGAAGTGTTCGCCATGGCCGGGTCGGAAGGTCGAGCGGGTCAACCAGCTTTTGAACCGCCGCATCGTATCGTAAAAGATCCCGGCGCCGACGCGGCCGAGCATCAGCGGGTCGATCGCCGCCGATTCGCGGGCGATCACGACACCCGACAGCTCCCGCTGGGCCGACCGCAAGCGCTGGTGCAGCTTCGCGTTCCAAGTCGCCTTGTCCCAGCCGCGGGTCGTCGTGGCGTCGATCGGCTCGCCGAAATTGGCCAGGCACATCGGGAGGCGTTCTTCCCAGAACGGGTATTCCAGCGCCATCGGGATGACCAACCCGCGATCGAGTTTTGTGCAGAGGTGAGCCAGCCCTGGCATCAATTCGGCCGCGTGATCGCGCGGGTCGCAGAACCGCCCTTCCGGTGTGATCCAAAGGGCCGTGGTGCCGCTCGCTAGGATCGCCATGCTCGTCTTGAGGAACGCCGCGGCGCCGCTCGTCGTTCCGAGTTCGATCCCGTAGAAGCCGAGCTTTTCGAAGACGCGGTATTGCCGCAGCGCCGCGGCGTCGATGGGGGCGTGGAATTGGCGTCCCCCCAGGAGCCGTCGGTTGAGGTAATGTGCGAGCAGCGGGTCCCACCACGACGGGTGGTTGCCGAAGATGATCACAGGCGGGCCCGGTTCGACCCGCCGCAGGTCGAACCCTTCGCGGCACACGCCGATGCAATGGAAGTGTCTGCGAAGGTAGGGGTGGATGAACGCATGGAATCCCGTCTGCAGCCACTGGGAAACCGCCGGGGGCGGGGCGTCGCTGGAACGCGCGTCCGGCATGATTCGCTCCGAGGGGGATCTGGCGGCGGTAAATCAGGTCAGGGCCGGTTGGCGGTTTTCGCTCAATTTGCCGCCGCGGACGTCGCCGTCGAGCGAATCGGCAGCGATCCAGCCGCTCATCATGACCATCGGCATCCCGGGGCCCGGGTGGGCCGCACCGCCGGCCAGGTAAAGGCCTTGGATGTCCGGTCGGCGGTTCGCCGGCTTGAAGGCGCCGAGGAATTTGCCGTGGCTCGCCAACCCATAGATCGCCCCTTTGAGGACGCGGTAGCGGTTGTGAATGCTCTGGGGCGTCAACGACGCTTCGTACACGATCGAGTCGCGGAGGCCGTCCATCCCGGCGGTCCGTTCGAGCTTGTCGAGGATCACCTCGCGGTACTTGGGCAGCATCGCGTTCCAGTCATGGTGCGGACGCAGGTACGGCGTGTGAACGAGGATGTAGAGCGCTTCGCACCCGGGCGGCGCGACCGACGGTTCGCTGATCGTCGGGGCGCAAACATAAGCGGTCGGGTCTGCGGCGGGCTCGCCACGGTGATAGATCGCATCGAACTCCTCCTTGTGGTCGCGCGAGAAGACGAAATTGTGATGCAGCAATTGTTCGTAGCGACGGTTCAGCCCCAGGTAGAGGACGACACCGCTGCAAGCCGGTTCCGGGTCGGGGTATTGCTTGGCGAATTTTTTCGCCTCGGGGATGTTCCCGAGCAATTCGCGATAGGTCCGGACCGAATCGCAATTG
>CAIPGK010000010.1 GCA_903864575.1 uncultured Chloroflexota bacterium | reverse complement strand
GTCCGTGATCAATTTGAGCCGAGCGCCTGCCTCGCGTGCCTCCTGCATGTATGAGTCGTGCCGCGGCCGATCGAGGATGACGACCGACAGGACCCTGACTTCTATCCGTTTGGCCGCAGCAAAACGCCTGAGATTGTCTGTGACGGTGTCCCGCAGATCGATCGCTCCAGCCGCATCGGGGCCCACCACGATCTTTTCCATGTACATGATGTGGCGCGATTCGAAGAGCGTTCCGCGCTCCGCGAGGGCAACGGTTGCGATGGAGTTCGGCATCCCCTGCGACAACAGACGCGTGCCGTCGATGGGATCGACCGCAATGTCGACCTTGGGCTCGTCGGCGCACCCGAGGCGCTCACCGACATAGAGCATGGGGGCGTGATCTTTCTCCCCTTCACCGATAACGACCACGCCATCCATCTCAATGCTGTTGAGGACGGTGCGCATGCCGTCGACCGCGGCCTGATCGGCGGCCTCCTTGTCGCCGCGACCCATCCAGCGGCCCGCGAGCAACGCGGCCGCCTCTGTGACGCGCACCAGCTCCACCGCGAGATTCCGCCCGATCGACCCGCTCATTGCACCCCATCCTTTCCAACATCGATCCACGACGCAGCCGCGCCGGGAAGATCGTACCCACTTCCAACCCGTACGGAACATGACGGCAACGATGCAACAAACGAGGTGCCGTATCGCTTACTGAGGACTCTGCGGTCCAGCACGGCACAGACCCCCCGGTCCTTGCTGCTTCGAATCAGCCGTCCGAATCCCTGCTTGAACTTCAACACAGCCTGTGGGATCGCATATTCGCTGAACGGGTTGTCGAAGCGCTCACTGCGTGCTGCGAATACAGGGTCCGTGGGGACGGTGAAGGGAAGTTTTGTAATGACTAGCAAACTCAGCGCCGGCCCGACGATGTCGACCCCTTCCCAGAATGTCGCAGTGCCCAGCAACACGGTAGCGGGAGATTGACGCAGGCGCTCGATCAACTGGCGCGGCGTGCCGTCGGTTTTCTGGGCGAGTGTGACGATGCCACGATCCAGCAGCGGATTGCGGATCGCGGCAGCGGTTGCCCGCAGCGACGCATACGAGGTAAACAGCACCAGCGCTCGGCCACCCGTCGCCGCACAGGTGTCGATCAGCATCTGCTGGAGTGCCTCGGAATAGCCAGGCGCGGATGGCTCCGGGATGTTGTCCACAAGATAAAGCAGCGTCGAAGATTCGTAATCAAACGGCGATGACACAGCAAGCGTTTCCGCATGATCCATGCCGATCCGGTTCTCGATGTAATCGAATGTCCCATCCGTGGTCAGCGTTGCGGAGGTCAATACCGACGTCCGCATATTGGCGAAAAGCTGGTCGCGGAGCATGTCGCCAACGGCGATCGGAGCGGCATGGAGCGAGCTGCGGTCGTTGCTTTGCCAACGTTCGATCCAGTAGACCATCGATTCATCGGGAGCGGAAACGGCCGACCGCAACCGCGAGGCGAGCTCGGCGCTCGACCTGGCCGCCATTGCCAGCTCGAGACGCAGTTCGTCTCGCTGGAGCATGACATCCTCGTCGCCTGGCTGCAGATCGAGCCGGTCGAGGACGGTGTCGAACCAGCGGATTTCTCCATCGAGTTCACGCAGCGCGCCATCGACCGGCAGCAGCAGCTGCTCGACGATCTCCCAGCCCTCGTTGGCGCGGACAGCCGTGGTCAGCCGCAACGTGCGGTCCGGACCGCCGCTCGTTCGCTCTATCGCGAACTGCCCCACGGCCGCGAACAGCCGGGTCGCAGAGGTCCGCAGCGCGTCGGCATGCGAGAGCGTGGAAAGGACCCGGTTGCCCGCTTCGCCCGCGACGAGGCGGCTCTTGTCATCGACGGCGTGGCGCTGGATGAACGCTGTCGAGGTCGCGATCGTGCCAGCAGCAACAGGGCCATCCCGTCGGGCCATGCTGTCCGCAAGGTCCGCGAGATCCCGTTCAGAAACGGTCTGACTGAACTGGGTGGTGGCCTGGTCCTCGAGATGGTGCGCTTCATCGACGATCAGCCGGTCATACTCCGGCAGGATGCGGCTCGGCGCGACTACGTCCGACAACAGGAGCGCGTGAT
Organism: uncultured Chloroflexota bacterium; assembly: GCA_903864575.1. Classification (GTDB taxonomy): domain Bacteria; phylum Chloroflexota; class Chloroflexia; order Thermomicrobiales; family UBA6265; genus CADCWF01. Next base: position 5,243 of record CAIPGK010000010.1, on the reverse strand, counting down.
TCACGATCACCAGGTGGGACGCCTCGGCGCGCTTGCGGGCTCGGTAGAGAAAACACTGGTTTCTCTGCTGGAACGGGCATCGTGAGGCGACGCAGGCGTCCTCCACCTCCGCGACGTGCCTCCAGCCTTGCTCCTCCTCGGCGGTCAGATGGAGTTCCGCACGATCGCCGGTCTCGGTGTCGGCCAGCCAGGTGGTAATCCTGGCCTGAAGGCGAGCTTCGGCGGGATCGAACGTCGGGGTCCGTTGCCAGGCGAACCATGAACGCAAACAGAGATAGTTTTGCCGCCCCTTCAGCACCGTGGCAGTCAGTCCGTCTTCTGAATCGAGCCCGAGCGCGGCCTCGAGATCGGGCAGATCCTTTCGGAACAACTGGTCCTGCAATGCCAGCGTGTTGGTCGAAATAACCACCGTTTCGCCCTTTTCGATGGCATGGAGCGCCGATGGCAGAAGGTACGCGAGGCTCTTGCCCGTGCCGGTGCCAGCCTCCACCAGCAGATGCCTGTCGGCATTGAAGGCGTTCGCGACTGCCAGCGCCATGGTCTCTTGCTGTGGTCGCCGCTCGTATCCCCTGACCGTTCGACTCAGGGGGCCGCGTGTGGCGAGGGCCGCTTTCACCGCCGCCGGAGACACGGTCTTGCGGGATCCTGTCTCCCGCAATGGATCGGGCCTGCCTCGCTGCGCCAGGAAAGCGATCTCATGCGAGCCAAAGCGTTGGGCGTCATCGGCGGTCGCGAACAACGGGCCTGACGGGCGCGCCTCGGCCGCGGCGGCAAACAGGTCTGCTTCCTGCGCCTCGCCAACCCGCAACAGGTAGGCAAGATGCTCGAGCGTGGCTGGATCGAATCGTTCTATCCGTCGCAGGAGCCGCTGGAAAACACCGGCGGACATCGCGGCGACGGATTCCGCGCGTCGCCCCGCGGAACGTTCGACCCCAAGCACCGCGGCCAAACCGGATAGGTGATAGCTCGGCAGATCATGCAGGATATACGTGGCAAGATCGACCGGATCATACGCAGCATTGGTGATGATCATGTCCATGCCGCGCAGCATGTCCAGCCCGAAACTTGATCCAGAAATAACGAGTGGTCTACCAGCGATAAACCGACGCAATCGAGGAGCGAACTCAGTCCAGTCAGGTGCATTTGCCAGCGCATGCGGTTCAATCAGCAGTTCCAATGTGAGATCTTGGGATATGTTGCGTTGGGGTCGGATCACCGTCGTCAGACGTTCCCGGAGCGCGTCTGGCCCGAACAGTATCGCGGCCACCTCCACGATCTCGTCGCGCCCGGGATTCAGCCCCGTCGTTTCCAGCTCGAGCGCGACGTACTCAGTCGTCACCGGTCCGCTCATCCATCTCGTCACGCCGGGGGGGCGATGACGCCTTTCCCTGCCTGGTCGGCGAGATCCAGTGCCAGCAGCGTCAATTGGACCAGACCGGCCGCAATCGGTCGTGTGTCGATGTACTCGTCGATGCGATGTACGTTGCCGCCGTGCGTCAGACCGATGCACACGGCGGCAATCCCGCGGCTGAGCGCAACGTTTGCGTCGGTGCTGGATGCATCGAATGTCGGCTCGATCCCCAACTCGGCGAGCGCTTTCGTCGCAGCACGCACGGCCGGGCTGCCAAGAGGGGTCTCTCCAGCCGGGCGATCGCCCAGCACTTCGGTCTCGAACGTAATCCCCTCATAGCTCGCTCGGCCGATCGTATCGTTGACGTGTCCGATCAGCCGGGAAAGCGCTCCCGCGTCGATGGATCGCAAATCCAGCAGGCAGGTCGCGCTTGGCGCAATCGTGTTCACCGAAATCCCGCCTTCGATCGTCCCGACACTGAGCGTCGTCTTGGGCGCCCAGGGCAGCGCGATGCCGTCGAGTTCGGTGATCAGCCGGGCAAGCGCGTGAATGGCATTCGGACGACCGAAATCGCCCCAGGAGTGACCACCGGGACCGTGCGCAGTGATCCTGAGGCGTCTGCTCCCGACCGCGATATGGGTAACGCGCCCGAGGTTATGCCCCTCGACAGCGACGACGCCAGCGATGCGCGGATTCGCATCCATCACCGATCTGATGCCGCGAAGGTTCCCGAGTCCCTCCTCGCCGACGTTACCGGTGAGCAGCAGATCGACATCCGGCACGATCCCCTGCTCGTCAAGCAGGTCGATCAAACCGATGATCGAGGCGATGGCGATGCAGTTGTCGCCAACGCCCGGGCCGCGCAGAAAACTCCCATCCTCTCGGATGTCCAGCGGCGTGTCGCGAGAGAAGACGGTATCAAGATGGGCGCTGAGAAGAATTGCCGGGGCATCCCCACCCGATCGTTTGCCGGGAATCACCGCCACCACATCGTTGATTTCATCGGTGGAGGAGGTCAACCCCCTCTCTCGCACAAACCGCTCGAACAGCCGGGCTCGGTCGCCTTCATCGCCGGTTGGCGACGCAACGGACGCGAGTTCCACAGTCCATCGCGCGACGCGCGGGGCCAGGCGCTCGGCGGCGGCGAGCAAGGACGCCACAGAGGCTGAAGCGGGGCGGCTCACGCAGACTCCTCGAGGTTGGCGGGCAACGCTCAGGTGGGCACGGCAACCGCGTGGCCACTCCATGCGGCGCAGACCCGGTTCCCGCCCGGAAGCCCCCGGAGTGTACCACCGGGGCAGGAGGCCCACCCCCGGTCGGTCCTCCCCGCCCGCCATTGCCGGTCGTCCGCTACCGATCCAGCTTGACACCTTGGACCGCACGCCATAGCGTACCGATTGGAAGATCACGAGGGGATTTTTTGTCCCGGTTCGTCAAGAACGGACTCGATTTTCCGCAGTGGCGAACGAGTGCATCGCCTCTCCCCATTCCCGACGCAGGAGGACTCCGTGGCCTACCATCGGTTCGATGCGGTCATCGTCGGCGCGGGCGGCGCCGGCCTCATGGCAGCGATCCAGTTGGCCGGCAAGGCCAGCATCGCGGTCGTCAGCAAGCTCTACCCTCCGCGCTCTCACACCGGAGCCGCGCAGGGAGGCATCAGCGCGGCCCTCGGCAACACCGAGGAAGATCACTGGCAGTGGCACATGTTCGATACGGTCAAGGGCGGCGACTACCTCGTTGACCAGGACGCGGCGGAGGTGCTCTCCCGCGAGGCCATCGACGCCGTGCTCGAACTCGAGCACATGGGCCTCCCGTTCAACCGCACACCGGAAGGCAAGATCGACCAGCGCCGATTCGGCGGCCATACCCGCAACTTCGGCGAGGGCCCGGTCCGACGCGCCTGCTACGCCGCAGATCGCACCGGGCACATGATCATCCAGACGTTGTACCAACAGGGGATCAAGCACAACGTCAACTTCTTCGATGAGTACCATCTCCTCGACATCCTGTTCTCGGACGACGGTCGTGCGTGCGGCGTCGTCACCATCGATGTCAAAACCGGCGAGATCCACACCATCCACGCCAAGACGGTGCTGATCGCCACTGGCGGCTATGGGCGCGTCTGGAAAATCACCTCCAACGCCCTCGCTGGCACGGGCGACGGCGTTGCGGTCGCCTATCGACGCGGCGTCCCGTTGATGGACATGGAGTTCTACCAGTTCCACCCGACCGGCCTGTACAAGTTGGGAATTCTTCTCTCGGAGGCTGCCCGCGGCGAGGGCGGCATCGTCCGGAATGGAGAAGGCGAAGCGTTCGCCGCGCGCTACGCTCCGACGCTCAAGGATCTCGCCCCTCGAGACATGATGTCGCGGTTCATCTACCAGGAGATCAAGGAGGGCCGGGGCGTCAACGGGCAGGACTATGTGTACATGGACCTGACCCACCTCGATCCGGCGATCATCGACGCGAAGCTCCCGGACATTACCGACTTCGCCCGCACCTACCTCGGGGTGGAACCAAAGACCGAGATGATCCCGATTCAACCGACCGCCCACTATGCGATGGGCGGGCTCCCGACCGACATCGACGCCCGGGTCATTCGCGACGAGTTCGCCAATGCCATCCCCGGGTTCTATTCTGCCGGGGAGTCCGCGTGCGTGTCGGTCCACGGCGCGAACCGCCTCGGCACCAACTCGCTTGTGGACCTCGTCGTGTTCGGCCGCCGCGCTGGCAAGCACATGCTCCAGTTCATTCAGGAGAACGATCTGCCGCCGCTGCCCGCGGATCCCGAGTTCGTCGCGCGCGCTCAGGTCGATGCCCTGTTGACCAGCAAGGGCGGCGAAAACGTCGCAGACATCCGGTCCAGCATGCAGGAAATGATGATGGACAAGGTCTCCGTCGTTCGCGATCAGGCGGGCATGGAGAGCGCAAAGGCCACCATCAACGACCTTCGCCGTACGTATGGTCACGTGTCGCTCAAGGACCGTGGCAAGGTCTTCAACACCGAACTGCTCGAGGCGCTCGAGCTCGGCGCGATGCTCGATTGCGCGGAGGCCACGATCGAAGGCGCGCTTGCCCGAACCGAGAGCCGCGGCGCACACTATCGTGAGGATTACCAGTCGCGAGACGATGTGAACTGGCTGGCGCACACCCTTGTCTACCGTGGCTCCGGTGGACTCGAACTTCGCAAGAAGCCGGTGACCATCACCGAGTTCCAGCCCAAGGAGCGGAAATACTGACGGCGGCGGCTCGCCGGCCGAACCAGGATCGTCGTTCGCCGAGGTGATTTCGTGGAATACACGCTCCGGATAAAGCGCTATAACCCGGAAACCGACGTCAAGCCGCACTTCGAGGAGTACAAGGTCGAGGTTGCCGGAACCGATCGGGTTCTCGATGCGCTCAATGAAGTGAAATGGCATCAGGACGGGACGCTCACCTATCGCCGCTCGTGCGCGCATGGTGTCTGCGGCTCCGACGCGATGCGCATCAACGGCCGAAACCGCCTTGCCTGCAAAGTACTGATGCAGGACCTTGGCAAGCGAATCACGATCGAACCGCTGATCGGCTTCAAGGTGATCAAGGACATGGTCGTCGATATGGACCAGTTCTTCGGCGCCTACAAGTCGGTCAAGCCCTACCTGATTGCCGACAGCGCTCCGGCGGCGGGCGAACGGTTGCAGTCGCCCGAGCAGCGCGAGCGTTTCGAGGACACCACCAAGTGCATCCTCTGCGCCTCCTGCACCACGGCCTGCCCGATCACGTGGACCAATGAGAGCTTTGTCGGCCCAGCCGCCATCGTCAACGCTCACCGCTTCATCTTCGACAGCCGCGATCAGGGCGGTGGGGAGCGCTTACGCATTCTCAACACGCAGTCGGGAGTCTGGCGCTGCCG
>CAIPGK010000009.1 GCA_903864575.1 uncultured Chloroflexota bacterium | reverse complement strand
GGCACGTCGGCTGACGGGGACCCATGACGCGAACACGGGCGCCTGCCGGACAGCCGGCAGGCGCCCGTGCTTTTGCGCGGGACGCGCACGTTGGATCAGCCCGAATAGCGCTCGCGGTGGACGAACTGGCCGGGGTCGATGCGGCCCGGGGTGACCTCGGAGGTGACGTTCGAGGGCGAGCGGTCGAGGCGGGTGGCGCGTTCGTCCTCCGGGTAGCCGAGGGCGATGGCGGTCCATGCCTCACGGTCGTCCGGCACGCCGAGCAGGGCGCGGGCGCGCTGGTGATTCTCTTCGGGGAACAGGAAGGCGATGCACGATCCGATGCCCTCCGCCCAGGCTGCGAGCATGATGTTCTGGGAGAGCCGGCCCGCGTCATAGGCGGCGGCGGGGAACGCGGGGTCCATCACGAGCATGATCGCCGCCGCGGCGTCCGCGAGATGGCCAGCGTAGGGGCCGCAGTCTGCCAGCGATTCCAGCGCGGCCCGATCCTCGATGACGATGACCGACCACGGCTGCCGATTCTTGGCCGATCCCGTCCAGCGGGCGGCGTCCAGGATGCGCTCCATCGCGGCAGGGTCGATCGGGCGGTCCGCATAGCGGCGGACGGCGCGCAGGGACTTGATGAGGTCGACGAGATCCTTCTGATCGGGCATCGGGCAATCTCCTGGGGTGGACGGCTGGCCGGGGCGCTGGAGGGAAGTGAAGCCCTCCTCGCGCCATCGCGCAACAGCAGGCGGCGGGAGACGCCTGATGAGCGGGCCAGCGCGCGCCCGTGGTCTGCCATACTTGCGACGATGTCGATGGAGACAGCGGCCATGCCCGACAAACCGCGCTCATCCTGGACGGGACCCCGGCGATGATCTGGGCGGTTGTCGCGTGCGCGGCGTTCCTGCTGAATGTGGTTCCGGCGTTCATGCCGCCGACGTGGGCGCTGCTGGCGTGGAGCCACCTCCAGTTCGGGCTGCCCCTCGTACCGCTGGCGCTGGTCGGCGCGTTGGCTTCGACGGCCGGGCGGGTGGTGCTCGCGCTCGGGAGCCGGGCGTTCGGCGAGCGATTCGTACCCCGAAAATGGGAGGAGAATCTTGCCGCCCTCGAGCGTGAACTGGAGGGCCATCCGGGCTTTGGGCTTCCCTTTCTGGTGCTTTTCCTGCTGGGTCCCGCGCCGAGCAACCATGTCTTCATTGCCGCCGGGATGAGCGGCGCGCCGCTGGCGCCGCTGGCCGCGCTGTTTGCAGTGTCCCGGTTCGTCAGCTACCTGCTGTGGATCGAGGCGACGGCGGTCGTGACCGATTCGCTGGCGTCGATCCTGTCGCCTGCCGCTGGCGGGTGGGCTGCCGTCATCGTCCAGATTGGCGGCATCGCGGTGCTGATTGCGGTCATGCAGGTGGACTGGTCTCGGCTTTTTCGCAGACTGGAGCGCCGTCGGGGATCAGGCGGGGGGGCCGAAGCGGTCCCGGTCGAGGGTGATCGGATCGGGGGGGAGTGACGCGGGCGGCGCCGGGAGTTGCTGGCTACGGACGAGGTCGGTCAGGTCCGCGATCTGCTTCTCCAACCGGTCCAGCCGGCTGTTGAACTCGACCGCCTCCTCCGCGAAGGCGTTCTCCTGCTCGCCGATGAAGATGGCGCCGACGCGCGTCGCCGCGGCGAAGAACAGGGCAATGCCGGTCCCCATGAGGACGATCCCGATGACGCGGCCCGCGGTCGTGGTCGGGTACATGTCGCCGTAGCCGACAGTGGTCACGGTGGACATCGCCCACCACAGGGCATCCTCGAAGGAGCGGATTCGCCGGGCCGGGTCCTCTGCCTCAGCCTCCAGCACCAGCGCCGCGGCGAGCAGCACGATCGGGATGACGGTCATCCCGAGCACGCCGACACTCCCGGTGGAGACAATGCGCCGTAGCCCCACTACGCCCCGGATGACCCCGGCAACCGCCCAGCCGACCCGGAGCGGCGGAAGCAGGATCATCAGCAGGTCCGGCCAGGAGCGAATGAGGTAGGCGAGCCGGTTTGGCGCGAGGAGGACCCGGAGGAGGAGATCGAGGAAAAAGACGATCCAGATGCCAAGCGCGATCCAGCCGAAGAGTTCGCGCGTCGATTGGCGAAGGGGCGTCATGTACGGCAAAAGCATCATGCCGGTCAACGCGATTGCGAGAATGGTCAGCGGAAGTTCGCCGAGGCGCTCAACGCGCACCAGTGCCCGCCGCCGTTCGTATTCCGTCAAGCCGAACATCGCCGCTCCCGCCGCTGGGCGCCTCTGGGGCGATGGTACGTGGATGCCCGATTTCGGGCAATGGCGCGTTGCGTGCGATCACCAGGGAGGGGCATCATGCACGGGACGTATTGCGAACGACGGAGATCACCCAATGAGCGACCTGATCGTGATCATGTTCGATGCCGAGGCTGACGCAGCGGCGGCGCTCGCGACCATTCGCGAGGTCGAGCGGGCGGGCGGCATTCATCTGACCGACACCGCGGTCATCACAAAGGACCCGGATGGGAAAGTTCGCACGAAGAATGAAATCAGTTCCGACGCGGAGTCCGGCGCGGTGATCGGCGCGGTGCTGGGGCTGATCGTACCGGGCATCGGTTCGATCATCGGCGCGGCGGCTGGGGCGTTTCTCGGGTCGAAGTTTGGTGACGGTGGGGTGGACGGCGGGTTCGCGAAGGATGTCGCCACGGCGCTCGCTCCGGGGACGTCCGCGCTCTTCCTGATGATCGATGGCGGCGATCCGGCGGGGCTGGCCGGGGCGCTCGAACCCCACGAGGGACGGGTGTACCAGACGTCGCTGCCGCCGGATTTCGAGGCCGAACTCAACCGCGCGCTGCGATAGGGCGAACCAATGGCAACCCTCTCGGTTTTCACCTTTCCCGATCCGGAAGAGGCCGAACGAGCGCTCGCCGCCTTGCACGCGATGGAGCGCGAGCACCAGTTGCGGCTGAATGATGCCGCGACGGTCTCGTGGCCGCGCTCGGAACTCGCGCCGCGCACGCGGCAGTCGGCCAATCTTGCGGCGCTTGGCGCGCTCGATGGAGCGTTCTGGGGAATGCTGTTCGGCATCATCTTCGCTGCGCCCTTTCTCGGGGCGGCGGCCGGGGCGGCGGTTGGCGCGCTCGCGGGCCGGTTCGCGGATTTCGGCATCGACGACGCGGTGATCGCCGATGCGCGGGACCGGATCGAACCGGGGACCTCTGCCCTGTTCGTGATTGCCGAGGATGGCGCGGCAGCGGACCTGATGCACGTGCTGGCCGCCGCGGGGCTTTTGCCTGAGGTGGCGCAATCCGCGATACCGGAGCATGGGCGACGGGAACTGTGGCGCGTCTTCGGGCGCTGACCGCGGAACCTCAGGCACAAGGAAGCGGGCGGCCCGAACCGGGCCGCCCGCTTGCCGTTTCCGGATTCGCCGGGGTCAGGAGTTTGCCGGCGCCCATTTGTCGGCGGGCAGGGT
>CAIPGK010000008.1 GCA_903864575.1 uncultured Chloroflexota bacterium | reverse complement strand
GGGTGCCTGTTCCGGTGGAGACCACGGCGGCGGACGGGTTCATTCCGACTGGAGCAGCGCTCGAAGCGGCGGTGACCCCGCGCACCCGCGCGATCCTGTTGAACTACCCGAGCAACCCGACCGGCGCAGTTCCCGATGAGCGGGCGCTGCTCGAGATCGCGCGGGTGGCGGCGAAGCACGACCTGGTTGTGATTTCAGACGAGATTTACGACCGACTGAGCTACGACGCGCCGCATATCTGCTTTGCAAGCCTGCCGGGGATGCGGGAGCGGACCCTGCTGCTGAACGGATTCAGCAAGACCTACGGGATGACGGGCTGGCGCGTCGGCTACGCGGCGGGACCGGCCGAGCTCATCGCGGCGATGACCAGGATTCACCAGTACACCGCGCTCTGCGCCAGCAGGCAGGCGCAGGAGGCTGCCATCGAGGCGCTCCGGGTGCCGGACCGCGAAGTGCAGGCGATGGTCGATGACTACGATGGCCGCCGCCGCCTGATCGTCTCCGGGTTGAACCGGATCGGCCTCGCCTGTCACCTGCCGAAGGGAGCCTTTTACGCGTTCCCAAGCATCGAGAGCACGGGGCTGTCCGCGCAGGAATTCGCGGAGCGCCTGCTGGTGGAGGCGCGAGTCGCGGTGGTGCCGGGCGACGCGTTCGGTCCTGCTGGCGCCAGGCACATCCGGTGCGCCTACGCGACATCGCTTCCGAAAATCGAGGAGGCGTTGGAGCGGATGGAAGGGTTCCTCGCCACCCTGCCCGGCTTCGTTCCGTCACGGGCCGAAGCCGCGCTCTGACCAGAGCGCGTGATGGAACTGGAGCGGAGACCGGACCTCACCTCTGCATTGAGCGGCGAGGAGTTTCGGCGTTGGTACTGGCTGAAGCGGGAACTCGATGCCTTCGCGCGATCGGTGGGTCTGAGCACGCTGGGCGGCAAGGAGACGGTCGCGGAGCGGATCGCGCGGTGGCTCGAAGACGGTGAATCCGCACCAGGCGACAGGCCGCACGCCAGATCCCGCGTGTCGCCTGCCCCCGGGGATCTGACGCGGCATACGCCTGTCCGGACCGGCCAACGGATGACGGCGCAGGTGCGAGCTTTCATGGTCCGTGAGTGTGGCGCCGGGTTCCGGTTTGACCGGTACATGCGCGCCTTCTTTGCCCGCGAGGATGCCCGGACGCTCGGCGACGCCATCGACCACTGGTTCGCTACCCGCGGCCTGCCGAATGTCGGCATCGAGCCGCAATTCGAGTACAACCGGTTCGTCCGTGCATGGCGCGCCGCCCATCCCGGGGCGACGCATCCCGACGTTGTTGCGGCGTGGCAGGCGCACCGGGCCCTGCCGGTCGAGCGCCGGCCGGAGACCGGCTGATCGCGTTCCCGTTTCGGCCCATAATGCGCGCGCTCGCGATGCGCGCGGCACGACAGAAGCCGGAATTGACCGGATTCCGGGAGGAAGGACTGGCGGATGCGAGCGGTGGTCGTCGAGCAACCAGGAGTGGTGCGGGTCACAGACGTGCCGGAACCGGTCGCAGGTCCGGGCGAGGTCGTGATCGAGGTGGGCGCCTGCGGTATCTGCGGCACTGATATTCACATCATCGACGGCGAATATCCTCCGGCTGAATATCCCTGCATCATCGGGCACGAATTCGGAGGAACCATCGTCCAGGTCGGAGAGGGCGTGACCCGCTTCAAGCTTGGCGATCGGGTTGGCGCGGACCCGAACTTCCCCTGCATGGGCTGTTTCCACTGCCAGCAAGGCGAGTCGAACATGTGCCTGAACCTGACCGGCACCGGAACGACCAACCCTGGCGCACTGGCCGAGCGGGTTGCCGTCCCGGAGCGGGTGGTCTATGCCCTGCCCGACGGGATGACCTGGCTGCAGGCCGCGCTCATCGAGCCGGTCTCGTGCGTGGTTCACGGGTATCACCGGCTCGATCCGAAGATCGGCGAGTCCTACCTGATCTTCGGGGCAGGGCCGATCGGGTTGCAACTCGCCCAGATAGCGCGGTTCAACGGGGCGGGCGTGGTAGCGATCGTCGACATCAACGAGGGGCGCCTCGCCCGGGCGCGCGATGACTTCGGGTTCGAGCACGTCGCGACGCGCTGGGAAGACCTGCGCCACCTCGCCCCGATCGGGTTCGACAACGCCATCGACGCGACGGGCGTGCCGCGGGTCGTGGAGATGGCGCTCTATTCCCTGCGGCGTCGGGGCAAGTTGCTCGTGTTCGGCGTCTGCCCCCCGGGCGAGAAGGGGTGCTTCGACCTGTTCAAGATCTTCAGCGAGGAACTGTCGATCATCGGAACGATGTCCCTCGTCCACTCATACGGGCCTGCGATCAAGGCCATCGGCGCAGGCGCGGTCGACGCGGACAAGGTGGTCTCGCACACATTCGGGCTCGAGGACTTTGCGGATGCCCTTGCCATGGTGCGGTCGGGGGCCGGACTGAAGGTGCAGATTTCGGGGCTGTAGATTCCCGCGAGGATGGCGACGCGGCCGGACGGTCCCGCCCCCCGGCCACGTCTCCGCATTCGCTAGCCGCAGAAGCCGTTGTTGCAGGTGAGAGACTTGCAGCAGTGGCCGCTGTACTGACAAGCGCCGCCCGTGTAGTTGCAGCAGACCCGCGCGCTGTTGTCCCAATCGTTGAAGTCGCAGACGAGGTTGGAGCTGCCGTAGGCGCGACAGTCGTCGCTGGACCAGCAGCCCTTGCCCGCTCCGGCCAGATCGTTGATGAACCGGCAGGTCCCGTTGATGCAGGAGTTGCCGCCGCAGCAGTCTTCGTTCTTCGCGCAACCGCCCCACTCGTAGGTGCAGCAGTTGAGCGGGCCGTCGTAGTCGAACCCGTTGTCGTCGCAGAAGTACGTCGCGCCGTACCAGTTTTCGCACTGGTTGCTGGCGCGGCACTGCGCACCGGGTTCGCGCGCCTCGGCGACGCCTGCGCCGAGCGTCACGGCAGCGCCGAGACCAAGCGCGCCCCGCAGGGCAGCCCTGCGGCCGGATTTGCTCGCCAGCGCCCGAGTCAGCCTGTCGAATCGTGAATTGTCCATACTGCGTTCCTCCGTGATGTCGACTCTCGAACCCGGCCGGCGATTCCCATTCCCGCCGCGGGATGTGCCGTGGCCGGGTGATTCTCGCAAAGATGCCAAGACAATGGCGCGGTCACGCATGGCCGCCGGTCTCCGTCCGTTGTTTCAGGTAGGCTTGCTCCGGGAGAAACCAGCGAGGAGGGCAGGGTGACGGCAGGACAGGAACGGACCGGTCGGGTCCATTACGCTTGGGTCGTCTTTGCGGTGACCTTTTTTACCCTGCTGGCTGCCGCTGGATTCCGCAGCACGCCGGGCGTGCTGATG
>CAIPGK010000007.1 GCA_903864575.1 uncultured Chloroflexota bacterium | reverse complement strand
TGCTTGAGATCGACATCGGCGATCTCGAGGACCGGCCAACGAACAAGATCCCGGGGTTTTACGAGCACGTGACCGAACTGCTGCCGAGCCTCTACGACCATACCTGCTCGGTGGGGCGGCCGGGCGGGTTCCTGCAGCGGATGCGGGAGGGGACGTGGATGGGCCATGTGCTGGAGCATGTGGCGCTGGAATTGCAAAACCTGGCGGGCGCGGAGGTGACGCGGGGCAAGACCCGCGGGACCGGGGAGCGGGGGCGGTATCACGTCGTCTACCAGTACCAGCAGGAGGATGTGGGACTCGCGGCAGGGCGGTTGGCGGCGCGGTTGCTGAACCATCTGGCGTGCGGCACGGAGCCGGAGTTCGATTTCGTTCACGAACTGGAGGAACGGGTCATCCGGGTCGCGGAGCGGATGGCCTACGGGCCGAGCACCGGGTCGATCGTGGCGGAGGCGGAGCGGCGGGAGATTCCGGTGCTGCGGCTGGATCCGCGGCGGTCGCTGGTGCAACTCGGGCATGGGGCGTACCAGAAGCGGGTGTGGGCGACGGTCACCAGCGAGACGAGCAACATCTCGGTGGAGATCGCCGGGAACAAGGAACTGACCAACCGGATGCTGCAGGAGGTCGGCATCCCGGTGCCGAAGGGGCTGGTGGTGCGGGATGTGGAGGACGCCATGGCCGGCGCCCGGCGCATCGGCTACCCGGTGGTGCTGAAGCCGCTGGACGGCAACCACGGACGCGGGGTGATGATCAACCTCAAGGACGAGGAGGCGGTCCGCGCGGCGTTCCCGGTGGCGAAGGAGGAGAGCCGGAACGGGGCGATCCTCGTGGAGACGTTCATCACGGGGAAGGATTACCGGATTCTCGTCGTGAACAACGAGATCGTGGCGGTGGCGGAACGGGTTCCGGCGCATGTGGTGGGGGATGGCAGGCGGAGCGTTGCCGAGTTGATCGAGGCGACGAACGCGGACCCCCGGCGCGGGGTCGGCCACGAGAAGATCCTGACCCGCATCCATGTGGATCAGCAGACGGTCGAGGTGCTGGAGAAGGCGGGGATGACGCTGGAGAGCGTGCCGGATGAGGGCGTGTTCGTCCAGTTGAAACTGACCGGGAACATGAGCACGGGCGGCACGAGCATCGACCGGACGGACGACATTCACCCGGACAACGCGCAGATCGCGCGGCAGGCGGCGATGACGGTCGGGCTGGACGTGGCGGGGATCGACTTCATCACGCCGGACATTTCGCGCTCGGTGCGGGAGGTACGCGGGGCGATCGTGGAGGTGAATGCCGGGCCGGGGTTCCGGATGCACACCCACCCGACGGAGGGGCACCCGCGCCATGTCGGGCGGGCGGTGGTGGACATGCTCTTCCCGCCGGGGGCGGCGTCGCGGGTGCCGATCGTGGCGGTGACGGGGACGAACGGGAAGACGACGACGACCCGGATGATCGCGCACATCATGAAGCAGGCCGGGAAGATCGTCGGAATGACGACGACGGACGGGATCTACATCGACGGGACGCAGATCGCGTCAGGCGACATGTCCGGGCCGATGAGCGCGCAGATGGTGCTGAAGAATCCGGCGGTGACGTATGCGGTGCTGGAGACGGCGCGCGGGGGGATCCTGCGGTCGGGGCTGGGGTTCGACCGCTGCAATGTGGCGGTGGTGACGAACATCGCGAGCGATCACCTGGGGATGAAGGGGATCGACACGCTGTCCGATCTGGCGCGGGTGAAGGCGGTGGTGCCGCAGGCGACGCTGCGGGATGGCGTGAGCGTGCTGAACGCGGACAATGACTATACGGTGGAGATGGCGCGCACGTCGCGGGGGGAGACCATCTTCTTTTCGCTGGACGAGGAGAACCCGGTGATCCGGGATCACATCCGGGAGAAGGGGCGGGCGATCGTGCTGCGGCCGACGCGGTACGGGGAGATGATCACGGTCATCGAGCACCGGCGGGACACGAGCCTGCTGCTGGCGGAGGAGATCCCGGCGACGCTGGGGGGCCGGGTGCGGGTGAACGTGGCGAACGCGATGGCGGCGGTGGCGGCGGCGGTGGCGGAGGATGTGCAACTGGAGCATATCCGGCACGCGCTGCGGAGCTTCACGAGCACCTTCTTCCAGACTCCGGGGCGGTTCAACCTGATGGAGATCGACGGGACGCAGGTGCTGATCGACTACTGCCACAACGTGGCGGGGCTGGAGGGGGTGGCCGATTTCGTGCGCCGCTTCGGTGCGGAGCGGACGGTTGGGGTGATCACGATGCCGGGGGACCGGAAGGATTCGGACATTCGGTCCTTCGGTGAATTGGCGGGCAAGACCTTCGACGAGATCGTGATCCGGGAGGACAGCGACCGCCGCGGGCGGCCGAACGGGGAGATCGCGGAGATGCTTCGGGAGTCGGTCGCGAAGGCAGGACTGGACGGCGGCAAGGTGCGGGTGATCCTGGACGAGACGGAGGCGGCGACGACGGCGGTTTCGGAGGCCGGGAAGAACGAACTGGTGGTGATCTTCGCGGACAAGCCGGCGGTGATCTACGAGGCGATCGCGGGGCGGAAGGGGTAGGCCGGGCGGATCGGGCTTTCACTGGGAGGCCCGTCGCACGATGGGATTCGAAGAACGCGCGGCCCTCGCTTCGGCGGGGGCCGTCGGCGTTTGCCGCGGGCGCGGGGGGGACGGGGTGAAGACGGCGCATTCTGGCAGGAGGATGGCATGTTTCCTGTGGCCCATTTCGGTGTCCGGGTTGCTACCTTCATGGGGAACATCGCGTGCCCGGTGGCCGGCCGCCGGTCCCGGAGGCGAGCCGGAGGGGATGGTTGGCATGGAGCAGCAACGATTCGACGCGGCGCTGCGGGCGCTGCAGCTGGGGACGACGCGGCGGGCGGGGCTGGCGGCGGCGCTCGGGGTGATCTTTGGCGGGGCGGGGCTGACCGTGGCCGCGCGTGGACATGGTGGCGGCAAGGACGCGCGGGGGCGCGGGAAGCCATCCCGGGAGGGACCTTGCGGCGACGGGAGCGCGAAGGCGAACACGTGCGCGAAGGATGGGGAGTGCTGCACGAAGTACTGCGCGGACGGGTCATGCCGCTGCAAGCCGAACTGGATGGCGTGCACGAAGAGCGAGCACTGCTGCTCGGGGCGGTGCGTCGGTGGCAAGTGCGACGGCGGGATGAGACCGGCCGGGTCGGCCTGCGCCGAGAACTTCAACTGCCAGGATGGGCTGGCCTGCGTGGACGGGGTGTGCACCGAATCGAACAAGGCGAAGTGCACCCGCGCGAATTGTCCCGGATGTTGCCTGGGCACGGTCTGCCGGGTGGGCAGCACGGCACAGGCGTGCGGAACGGGCGCGGGGGCCTGCAGCCGCTGCGCCACCGGGGTGGGATGCGCGAATGGAACGTGCCAGACACCCTCGCCGGCCTGCGGGCCGGCAACCTGCCCGACCGGGTGCTGCCAGAGCGGTGTGTGCGTGCCGGGGACCGCGGCGCAGGCGTGCGGGAGTGGCGGAGAAGCGTGCGCCACCTGCCCGGGCAGCGCCCCGAATTGCACGGCCAACGCGTGCACGCCGCCGGTATGGACCTACCTGGCGGGCTTCGGGTCGAACACGAACACCAACACCGCGAGCGGGGTGGCCGTTTCCGCCGACGGCCTGACGGCCTGGGTGACCAATACCGGCAACAGCAAGATCTCGATCTACACCCGACCGAACGCGGATTCCACGGACTGGCAGTACCAGAGTTCGTTCGGAAGCGGGAACTGGGGTAGCGGCAGCAATGACATCACGTACCCGACGGATATCGTTCTCTCGCAGGACGAGTTGACCATCTGGATCGCCGAGCCATACCAGAACCGAATCTCGACGTGGTCCCGATCCGATGCAGCCAGCGCCACGTGGACCAGCCAGGGGTCGTTCGGCACGAGCAGCACCTTCAACTCCCCGTGGGGGATCGCCGTGTCGTCCGATGAACTGACGATGCTCGTCGCCGACTCCCTCAACCACCGCATTTCGGTCTGGACCCGGGTCTCGACCGCGACCGCGACCTGGACGAACCAGACCACGTTCGAGACCACGTTCAGCGGCAACACCGGCTCTCCCTTGTACGTGGCGCTGTCGAGCGATGACCTGACGGCATTTGTCTTCGACGGCAGCAACGACCGCATTTCCGTCTGGACCCGGACATCCTCCACCGCGACGGACTGGACGAACGCCACCAACTTCGGCAGCACGGGCAGTGGTGCAGATCAGTTCAATAGCGCGACGGGCGTTGCCGTCTCCGCTGACGGCCTGACCCTCTGGGTGGCCGACTCCGACAACTACCGGGTGTCGGCCTGGAGTCGGCCAGACGCTGGCAGCACGGACTGGTCTCCCCTGCTGACCTTTGGAACTTCCGGGCTCACCCCGGGGTTCTTTAAGAGGCCAAATGGGCTGTTCCTCGCCGCCGATGGCCAGACCATCTGGGTTGCGGACGAGGGCAACAGCTTCGTCTCGGAGTGGTCGCCGGAGTAGTGCGGCGGGGCAGGGTCGGGTGAAGACGGCGCATTCTGGCAGGAGGATGGCATGTCTCCTGTGGCCCATTTCGGTGTCCGGGTTGCTTCCTTCAACCGGATCGCGATCTGGACGCGGCCGGACGTGAATTCCACGACCTGGAGCGAGAGCGCCAAGTTCGGCACGGTCGGCTCCGGCAACGACAACCTCGACTGGCCAAAATCCGTCTTCGTCTCGGCGGACT
>CAIPGK010000006.1 GCA_903864575.1 uncultured Chloroflexota bacterium | reverse complement strand
GGGCGAAACGTGGTCCGCCATCGCGCGCGGGGTTGACGCCTACATCTCGGGCGAGGGTCGCGAGTGGGTTCCCGGTGTGGCGAGGGAATCCGGGCTGCACTTCCTTGCGATCGGCCACCATGCCAGCGAGACATATGGCGTTCAGGACCTCGCTTCCTGGGTCGAGGCGCACTTCCCCGTCGAGACTCGCTTTTTCCCTCAGGAGAACCCATTCTGACGGCGTGATTCGCGTGGTCCTGCAGCTGAACACTTGACATCATGTCATCGTGACGCAATGATCCGCAACGTGGCGTTCGCCCCCGCTGGAGGCCGCAGGTGGATCACAGATTCGATTTGCTCGCCCGCGCCCTGACTTCACGAGTCTCCCGCCGCGCCGCGGTGGCGGCCGTATTCGGTTTGTCCACCGCAGATGCAGCTTCCGGCAAGCGCAAGCGGCGGGTCGTCTCGCTCGGCGCGGCATGCGCCGAAACCGACCGGTGCCGGTCGGGTTCCTGCCAGCGCAACATCTGCACGTGTGGCGTTGGGGAGCGCCGGTGCGGTGACCGATGCATCACGTCAACCGCCTGCTGCGTGAACGGCGACTGCCAACGAGCGCCCAACGGATCCCCCTGCTCCCAACCGAAATGTCTCGCCAACAGGACGTGTGGTCTTTCGCCGCTTCCCGCCGGTATTCCCTGCGGCATCGGCGACTCCGAGATCTGCGATGGCGGCGGCCGCTGCGTCGCCCGCCGCTGCTCCACGGTGTCGGAGTGTCCCGCCACAACGGGGTATTGCCGATCAGTTGCGTGCCTCGACGGCCTCTGCGCCGCCAGGTCGCGATCATTCGGGGATCCCCTCCCGTCCCAGGTCACCGGAGATTGTCTTTCTGCTGTTTGCGACGGCGCCGGCGGTACAACCCACATTCCCGACGATGCCGACGCCCCCGCGACCACCCACCCGTGCGTCGCCACCGCATGCGAAAACGGCTCGGTCGTCCGCACCACGCTCCCGCCCGGTACGCCATGTGGGCAAAACCGAACCTGCAACGCCAGCGGCGCATGCGCGTAGGAGACTCGATTCAGGACCGTCCCGCTACATCAACGGTTTGACCTTCACTCTTCCCCTTGCTACTGTCACCGCGGATTCGGCGGAGGCCGGTTCCGCGCGGGGTGACCCACACACCCGCGCCACATCCGGGGTTGGACCAACGCCTCCCCGGCAGGGAGTTCCGCCATGACCACCGGCCCGGATCGCCTCGGCGAATCATCCACCCCCATCCTCGACACCATCGCCTCGCCAGCTGATCTCAAAGGACTGTCAACGAGCAGCCTCAATGCGCTTGCAGCTGAAATCCGGGCCGAGCTGATCGACATCGTTAGCCAGAATGGCGGCCACCTGGGCGCATCGCTCGGTACGGTCGAGCTTGCGATCGCCCTTCATCACGTCTACTCCTCACCACAGGACAAGATCGTCTGGGATGTTGGCCATCAGGCCTATGTCCACAAACTCCTGACTGGCCGCCGTGACCGTTTCTCGACCATCCGGCAGGAGGGAGGGCTGTCCGGCTTCCTCTCCCGCGACGAGAGCGAGCACGACGCGTTCGGCGCAGGGCACGCTTCGACGTCCATTTCCGCAGCGCTTGGCATGGCGGTAGCGTTCAGCAGACTGGGAGAAACCAATCGCCGGGTTGCCGCCGTAATCGGCGACGGCGCGTTGACCGGCGGGATGGCGTTTGAAGGTCTGAACAATGCAGGCATTCTCAACTTGCTGTTCCTCGTTGTTCTCAACGACAACGAGATGTCCATCGCGCCGAACGTCGGAGCGATTTCCAAATACCTCGACCGCGTCCGCACTGATCGCCGCTACAACTGGGCCAAGGACGAACTCGCGCGCAACATCGAACGGCTTCCCCAGGGGGACCTTCTCGTCGAACTCGGCAAGCGCTGGAAGGATTCCCTGAAGGAATTCGTCTACCACGCGCAAATCTGGGAAGAGCTCGGTTTCACCTACGTGGGCCCGGTGGACGGTCACGACATCCGGGCCCTTGTCGAGGCCATCCAGCAAGCGAAGAATGTCGACGGTCCGGTCTTTCTGCACGTTTTGACGAAAAAGGGCCAAGGATTCGCGGGCGCCGAGAGCGACCGTGAGCGGTCTCACGCGGTGTCAGCGCCATCCGCTCCGGGCGCGCCGAAGTCGCCGCCGAAGTATCAGGACGTCTTCGCCCAGACGCTGATCGAACTCGCCAACGAGGATCCTCGGATCGTAGCCATCACGGCAGCCATGCCGACCGGAACGTCGCTCATCAAATTCCAGCAGGCTCATCCCGACCGATTCTTCGATGTCGGCATCGCAGAGCAACACGCCGTCACCTTCGCTGCGGGGCTCGCCGCCGAGGGCATGCGTCCGGTTGCGGCAATCTACTCGACCTTCCTCCAGCGAGCCTACGATCAGATTCAGCACGATGTCTGCCTGCAACGGCTGCCAGTGGTCTTTGCACTCGATCGCGCGGGTTTCGCCGGAGACGATGGGCGGACCCACCACGGCATCTTCGACCTCTCATATCTTCGCTGCATTCCGGACATCGTCATCGCCGCACCAAAGGACGAGAACGAGCTTCGCCATCTGCTCGCCACCGCCGTCCAGCACGATGGTCCGTTCGCCATTCGCTATCCCCGCGGTGCGGGCGTCGGCACACCGATGACCGATCCGCTCCACACGCTGCCGATTGGTCGGTCGGAGGTGCTTCGTGATGGCGATGATGTAGCGATTCTCGCGGTTGGCGCGATGGTGCTTCCGGCAGAGCGCGCTGCCGAGCAACTGGCGTCCGAGGGCGTTTCCGCCACCGTGGTCAACGTCCGCTTCGTGAAACCGCTCGATGAGGCCCTGATTCTCTCACTCGCATCCCGGGGCCGCGGATTCGTGACCGTCGAGGAAAATGCGATCGCCGGTGGCTTCGGGTCAGCGGTGCTCGAACTTCTTGCCGCGCACGGCATCGAGCTGCCAGTCACCACGCTCGGCGTCCCCGATCGGGTCTTCGAGCATGCCTCCCAGGGCCGCCTGCGCGAACTCGCCGGACTCTCCTCGGCGCACATCGCGGATGCCGCCCGAGCGGTCGTCACAAATCACAGCATCTCCAATTTGGTCGCACCAGCTCGCTCGGTCGGGTAGACTCCCGGCGCGTCAGGGCCTCCGGGGCTCAACGAGGAGCGAGTTCGGAGT
>CAIPGK010000005.1 GCA_903864575.1 uncultured Chloroflexota bacterium | reverse complement strand
GGAGAGCCTCATGATCGACCAGGTCCTCGTCCAGTCCGGCGCTTCTCCAGCCTTCGCGCAGACTTCGGCGCCCTTCGACGCGGAACACCTGCGCGCCGACTTCCCCATCCTCGAACAGCGCGACGCCCGCGGCAACCGCCTCGTGTTCCTCGATTCCGCCTCAAGTTCGCAGAAG
The DNA here is from genome assembly GCA_903864575.1 of uncultured Chloroflexota bacterium. Lineage (GTDB taxonomy): Bacteria > Chloroflexota > Chloroflexia > Thermomicrobiales > UBA6265 > CADCWF01. The sequence continues at coordinate 3,040 of CAIPGK010000005.1, read as the reverse complement.
CCGCTCGCCGTCCTCGAGGCCGTCGACGAGCACTACCGCACCGCCAACGCCAACATCCACCGTGGCCGCTACGCCCTCTCTGACCTGGCCACCAGCAAGTATGAGCATGCCCGCGAGCAGGTCGCCGCGCTCATCAACGCCCCAACCCCGCGCTCCTGCATCTTCGTTCGCAACACCACCGAGGCGATCAATCTCGTCGCCTGGAGCTGGGGCCGCTCCAACCTCCACGCGGGCGACCGGATCGCCATCACCACCCTCGATCACCACTCCAATCTCGTCCCGTGGCAACTGCTCGCCGCCGAGAAGGGCGTGACCATCCTCCACGTGGGCATCACCCCGGATGGCCAACTCGATCTCGACGACCTCGACCGCGCACTGGCGCAGGAACCGAAAGCCCTCTGCTTCCCGATGACCTCCAACTCCGTCGGCAGCGTTACCGACGCCCGCGAGGTCATTCGTCGCGCCCACGCCGCCGGTGCGATCGTCATCGTCGACGGCGCGCAGGCCGTGCCTCACCAACCGGTGGACGTGCAGGATCTCGACTGCGACTTCCTTGCCTTCTCCGGCCACAAGATGGCCGCTCCGATGGGCTCCGGCGTGCTCTTCGGCCGCCTCTCCCTGCTCGACGCGATGCCGCCCTTCATGGCGGGCGGCGGCATGGTCCGCCTCGTCACGCCGGACGAATCCTTCTTCGCCGAGGTTCCGGAGCGCTTCGAGGCGGGCACTCCCGCCGTGGGCGAAGCCATCGGTCTCGGCGCGGCGGCAGACTACCTGCGCGGCGTCGGTCTCGACGCCATTCACCACCACACCACCCACCTCGCGGAGTCCCTGCGCGACCAGTTGGACGCGATTCCCGGTGTCCGCCTGCACGGCCCGCGCGACCGCGATCACCGCAGTGGCATTGTCGCCTTCACCGTGGATGCGCTCGATCCGGTCTCCGTCGCCGCCGCGCTCGACGAGGACTCCATCGCGGTCCGGGCGGGCCGCCACTGCTGCCACCCGCTCTTCGATGCTCTCGGGCTCGACGGCGTCATCCGCGCCAGTTTCTACCTCTACAACACGCAGGACGACGCCGACCGCCTCGCATCGGCCATCGACCGCATCGCATCCGGCAACCGGAAGGACCTCCGCCGGGGCGAGGCCGACGCTGCAAACCCCTGCGGCCGCCCCGTCTACCTCGACGCCTGATCCTCGCCACCATCCGAGAGGAGCCTCCCATGTACCTCCAGCAGGTTCTTGCCGATCATCACGGCTGCGCCTCCTACCTGATCGCCGACACCACCACCGGGCAGGCCGCGATCGTCGACCCGGCCATCGACACCTCCCCCTACGAGCATGTGCTGGCCGAACGCGGCTACACCCTGCGCGCCATCATCGACACCCACACCCACGCCGATCACGTCTCTGGCGCGCGCACCCTCGCAGCCGCCCACGACGCGCCGATCTACCTCCACCGAAACGCCCGCGTCGCCTACCCATTCACCGCGCTCGACGACCGCGATCAGGTCACGCTTGGCGACATCCGGATCGAGGCCTTCCACACGCCGGGCCACCGGGCGGAGATGATGTCCCTGCTCCTGACCGACCCCATCCGCAGCGACCGGCCCATCGCGGTGCTGACCGGCGATTCGCTGCTCGCCGGAGACGCCGGGCGCCCCGATTTCGGCGGCGGCGACGCCGAGGCGCAGTACCGCTCCATCCAGCGACTGCTGTCGCTCGACGACTGGGTGATGGTGCTGCCGGGTCACTTCGAGGGCCCCTGCGGCGGCGCACTGAACGGTATGGCCGTCTCGACCATCGGCTACGAGCGGCGCTTCAGTCCGATCTCCGTCATGAACCGGGAGCGGTTCATCGACTACCTGACCGGCGCGGTTCCGCCGCGCCCGCTCAACATGACCGCCATCGAGGCCACCAATCGCGGCCTGATCGACGCCGCCTGGGCAATGCCCGCCGATCGTTCCACAATCGTCGGACTCGCCCCACACGAGGTCGCTGCCCGCCAGGACGCCTTGCTCCTCGACGTGCGGGAACCGGCGGAATACCGGGCTGCCCACATTCCCGGCGCGGTGAACGTGCCGCCGTGCGACCTCGCATCCCGCATCGAGGACTTGCCGCGCGATCGCGAAATCGTAGTCATCTGCCAGGCAGGACGCCGATCCCGCCGCGCCGGGAGTTTCCTTGCGGACCGGGGCTTCCCGCGCATCGTCAACCTCGACGGGGGAACTGACGCGTGGCTTGCCGCCGGTCTCGCCATCGACTCCGGCGACCCCACCCACACCGCTGGTCTCCTCGCGTCCGCCCGGTAACCCGACCGCGGCCCCTCGCCACGACGCGGCGGCTCCCCGCCTTCACACGGGACCGCCGCGCCGCGGCAGGGATTGACACCACTCCATCCCCCATGCCCGCTGTCCCTGTCAGGGACACCCGATCCCCGCTCCTTGCGCGAAACCCGCGCGATCCAGCAGGCAGCCGTTGCCCATCGCCGCCGCCAACTGTCCCTGACAGGGACACCTTCCCGCTGGCAGCGCGACCCAGGCCGCGACGATGCCACCTGTCCCTGTCAGGGACACCCGGCATCCGGTTGCCGTCACTCGGGACGTTCCAGCAGCCCGATCAGCGAACCTCCGCCATCCTGTTCATCGATGAGGCGGCGCCCCTCGTCGCAGGCCTCCTCGGCGTCGGCGCCGTAGGCGGCGGCAAGACGGTCCCGGATGGACGAGATCAACGCAGCGACGGTATCGTCGCTGGCGTACCCATGGGTCTGAATCAGCCGGTCAAGGGCGCCGATCAGCCGCAGCCCCCAGCCCGCCGCAGCGGGGTCGTTCTCATCCGCCGCAAGGGAGGTCAACCAGATTGCCGCGTGCACCCGCACGAGCGGCTGGTCGTTCCGCTCGGCGATCTCCACAGCCGCGATGCAGGAGTCCCGCGCCTCATCGGGCTGCCCCAACAACCGCAGCGCCGCTCCGCGGTGACAGAGCACCATCGCCCGCATCGTCTCGTTGCCGGACGCGCGATGCACCGCCAGCGCATTGTCGAGATC
>CAIPGK010000004.1 GCA_903864575.1 uncultured Chloroflexota bacterium | reverse complement strand
TGGGGGCGATCCGGGCGCTGAACCTGCCGCCGGAGGAGGACAAGGCGACCCTGTGGCGCGCCTTCGACGGCGTGGAGTGGAAAGCGACCTTCCCCAGCCTGCCCGAGACCGCGACCTGGCTGTTCACCCACAAGGGCGCCGGGTCGATGATCCTCTCCGGCTCGATCATCGTCGCGATGTTCGATGGCATCAGCACGCTGATGCCGGTGTATGTGCGCGATGTGCTGGGGCTCGATCCGGTGAACCTCGTCTACATCATGGCTCCGGGCGCGCTCGGGTTCGTGGCGGGCAGCATCTTCGGCCCGTGGCTGCTGGCGAAGTTCGGCGAGCGCCCGATGGCCGCGCTGGCCGTGCTCTCGATGTTCGCCGGCGCCATCGGCTTCTTCCTGATCGACCTCGTGGCCCCGGTGCTCGGCCCGCTGAGCCCGCTGCGGATCGTCGCCCTCTTCGGCGTGCACCCTGATAAGACGACACTGGCGGCTTCGATGCTCTCGATCCCGCTCTCATTCGGCAGCACCCTCGGCGGCGCGGCGGTCCAGACCTACATCAACCGGAACGTGCCCCTCGCGCGGCAGGGCAGCACCTTCGGGCGGCAGGAACTGATGGACAACGCGATCACCCTGCTCATGATCCTGCTGCTCGGCGTGCTCGGCACCGTCCTCGGCCCGCGCCTCGTCTTCCTCGTCGCCCCGGTGACGTTGCTGCTCGCCGTCGCCGCTCTCGTCCGCTACGCCTACCGCCACGCGGGCGAGGTGAACCCCGGCTTCGGCGACGTGGTCAGCGGCCTGCTGCGGTATCGCGACGGCGAGGCCGACCCCGGGGCGTCGCGCGGGGAGGATGGCGCGGCGGGTTCCCTCCGGCGCTAGTCCACCAACGCTCCGAGCGCGCGGCAGGCATCCGCCTGCGCCGGATCGAGTCCGAATGCGCCGCGAAGGTCGCAGCCGTCCAACCGCCGGGCGAGATGGATGGTGGAGCCTGTGAGATCGGTGTCGCTCAGGTCCGCGCCGGTGAAGTCCGCGCCGATGCAGGCCGCGCGGCGCAAGCCTGCCCCGGCGAGGCACGCCCCGCGGAGGACCGCGCCGCGGAAGGATGCCGCGTCGAGCCTGCCGCACTCGATGACCATGTCCACCATGCTCGCCTCGTCGAAGACCGCGCCGCGGGCATGCAGGGCGACCGACCCGTCGAGCCGCGCTCCACTGAGATCGGCGGCGGTGATTTCGGGCAGCACGCAATGGGTGAGGGTCGCGCCGCGCAAGTCGAAGCCGCCGAGATCGTCCGCTCCCAGATCGAGCCCATCCCAGCGCACCCTGGGACCGGCCTCGTCGCGCAGATCGAAGCGATGCCGGACCTCGAAGAACCGGTCGGGATCGCCGCCGCTCGCCAGCCACGCCTCGATCGGGCCGGGCCGTCGTCCCGCCGCCTGCACCCGCTCCGGGAGCGCGGTCGGGAAGATGAGCAGCCTGCCCGCGAGGGCCCAGGAACTCCCGGCCTCCGCCCTGGCGGGATCCGGATCGTCTTCAGGGTCGCTGACGAATCGCTCGGTCATGGGTGGCACCCCTCCGTGCTCTGCCGCGCTTGCGGCGATCCTTGCCCGGGCGCCGGTGCCCGGGCGATGACGGATGTTGCCACCTGCGATTCCCGCGGTACACACACGGAACCCACGCAATTCGCACATATTCTCCAATGGTTCACCGCATGACCGGATGACCGCGCCCGATGAATCGGCATCCAGCCAGCGTCGGCCGGGGTGATGGCCCGCCGCCGCCGCCGCCGCCCGGGGCGGCACTGCTCCTGCCGCGCTACACTCCCGCAGCCATGGCCACCCACGCCGCACCGCGGCCAACCGCGCCGGAACCGACCATCGCCGACGACGATCCCGAGGCCAGCCCGACCGCCATCCCATGGCGGCGCAACCTCGCCGCGATCTGGGCTGTGCAACTGCTCGCCATCGTCGGGTTCAGCCTGCGAGTGCCCTTCCTCCCCTTCTTCATTGCCGATCTGGGCGTGTCCACGACCGACGGGCAGGCGCTGTGGGCGGGGATCATCAACGCCTCCGGCGCGGGGGTAATGGCCTTCACGGCGCCGCTCTGGGGCATCGTGGCCGACCGCCGCGGGCGCCGCATGATGCTCATCCGAGCGGCCTTCGCCGGGGCATTCACGGTCGGGCTGATGGGGCTTGCCACCGCGCCGTGGCAACTGGTCGGTCTCCGCATGATCGAGGGGGCGCTCACCGGAACCGTGACCGCCGCGACCGTCCTCGTCGCCACCACCACTCCCAAGGCCCGCCTCGGCTTCGCGCTCGGCATGTTGCAGACGGCGATCTTCGCCGGGTCCTCGCTCGGCCCGCTGATCGGCGGCGTGCTCGCCGACCGCATCGGCCCCCGCCCGACCTTCTTCGTCGCCGGGGCCATGCTCGGCCTTGCCGGGTTGCTGGCAGTGCTGGTCGTCCGCGAGTCCTTCACCCCGACCCCCCGCTCCACGGTCGACGATGAGGCCTACCTGCGCCTCGGCCGCCGGGAGCGCTTCATCGCGGCAGCCGGCCCCCTGTTCGGCGGCGCGGTGGTGATGCTGATCCTCTCGCTCTTCGTGATCCGCTTCGCCGCCATGTCGGTGCAGCCGATCCTGCCCCTGTTCGTGGAGCAGCTCGCTCCCGGCGCAGCCGACGTCGCCTCCATTTCCGGCATCGTGCTGGGCGCGCTCGGCCTCACCAGCGCGCTCTCGGCGGTGGTTCTCGGCCGGATGGGCGACCGGCGCGGCCACAAGCGGTTGCTGGTCCTCTGCATCGGCGCGGCGGGGCTGCTCTACCTGCCGATGGCGCTCGCCCGCACCCCGTGGCAACTGGCGGCGCTGCAGGGGGCGTTCGGCATTGCGGCGGGGGGCATGATTCCCTCCGCGAACGCCCTGATCGCCACCCTCACTCCCAGCAACCGCCGCGCGACGATGTATGGCATCACGGCGAGCGCAGCCTCCCTCGGCGCATTCGCCGGGCCGCTCGCCGGGGCGACCCTCGCCGTCGCCATCGGGTTCCGCGCGACCTTTCTCGCCGTCGGCGTGCTGCTGATCGCGCTTGCGGCCGCGGTCGCGAACCGCATCCCGGCATCCGGCGGGGAGCGGGGGGACGGCGCGGGAGACTAGCGGGGCCGCGGCGCCACGGCGGCCGGGGCCGGGGCCGGGGCCGGGGCCGGGGCCGGGGCCAAGGAGTTTCCCGCAGGCAGGGCCGACGCCGCACCTGCCAGCCCACGTCACCCGGTCGGCAGGGCGATGCGAATCGTCGCGCCATCGTGCGCCCGTGGCTCGGCCCAGGCGCGGCCGCCGTGGAGGCGGGCGATGCCCCGCGCGATGGGCAGCGCGAAGCCCCGCTGCGCCCGCGCCCGCCATTCCCCGCCGCCCGCCCGCCCGTGGAGGTCGAAGGCTCGTTCGAGATCGCGGGCGTCCTGCACGGGACCGCCGCCACTGACCGAAATCTGGATCCTGCGGCGGATGCGGCCGGTGGCCACCACGACGCTCCCTTCGGCCGGGGAGGCCCGCAACGCGTCGCGGATCAGCCCGGACATCATCTGGAGCAGGATGTCGCGGTCACCCGGAACGGGAGGCAGGCCGGGGTCCAGTTCGAGCGCGATCTCGACCCCACCCGACTGTTGACGGAGCCGGTGGGCGGCATCCAGGACAATGGAATTGAGGTCGATCGGGGCGATCTCGAGATCGATGGCGTGGCTGGAAAGGCGCTCCAGCAGGGCGAGGTCCTCGAGCAGCCAGGCGAGATGGATGGCTTCGTCGTGAATGATCCGGGCCAGCCCCGCCATCTCGTCAGGATCGCGGACGAGTTCCGCGATCAACTCGGCGTAGCCGCGGATGGAGGTCAGCGGCTCCCGCAGTTCCTGCCGGATCAGGGCGACGACCTCGGCCGGCACGAGCGGGTCATCCGGTCCGGCGGGGGGGTCGCCCGGCTCGCGCAGGCGCGCCAGCAGATCCGCCCCGCCAATCCCGGCCGAGAGCGGCGCGAGGTCCAGCAGAGCGACGCGGTTTCCACCATCCGCGCCGGGAATCTGCACCGGCAGCGATACGAATCCCCCGGCTGCGAGCGCGCGCGGCAGGTCGGGCCGGGACCCCGGCCGCAGCAGGTCGTCGAGCGACATCCCCGCGAGCGTCGCGGGCGGCGCGCCGATCAGGCGGCTGAACAACGGGTTTGCGAACCGGATGACACCCTCGGCGGAGATGATGGCCATTCCGACGGCGGCGCGTTCGACCGCGTCCGCAAACAGGGAGGCCGATGACGGGCCCCCATCGAATGCTGCATTTCGGGCGTGCGTAGGCATGTCTACCTCCCGCCCGCCGGCGTTGCACGGGCGCCCCGGCACCCTGGGCGTCCGCGTCGCCGGCAGACGTTGCTCCATCATGCCGCGCGCGCATGACGGGGGGGTCTGCCGGACATGAGGGTGGTGTGAAAACGACACGGGACCTTTGGCGGCCCGCTCCGGCTGCGGGTCCCAGCAGGAAGCGGCCCGGAACCGCTACACTCTCGCACCAATGGTTTCCGCCCAAGCAGGGAGCCTCGGTCCGCATGATCAGCCCACCGCCAACCATCACCCCAAGCCCGGAACCGGGACCGGAGCCGAAAGGTTCCGGCCGCACCATCGGCGGCCGCCCGTGGTCCGTGTTCGCGGTCCTCGCCGCCGGTCTCGCGGTGCTGGCCGGGTTGACCCTGTTCCTGCTCCTCTCCGGCCGGAACAAGGAGGACACGAACCAGCAACTCATCTGCCTGCCGGTGGAGCTTGGCGCCGCCGAGGATCTCGTCATGGGCGGCGAGGTGGCGCGGCTGCACGTGCTCACCGAGCGCGGCAAGCCGGAGGTCGGACCACTGGCGATCACGCTCGATCTCGACGATCTCACCTGCCGCGAGTTGCCGAAGGGCGTGCAGGGCCAGGACGACTTCTACCGGCTGATCGGCGTCACCACGGTCTACAACCAGACCCGCGCGGGCGAGGAGCGGATCAACGTCCTCTGGGAGGAGCAGTCCAACATCCCGATCGCCCTGCTGGCGACGACCACCTCGACGCCGCTTCCGACCTTCACCCCCGCGCCGCCAACGAACACGCCCATCCCGCCGACCGCGACCGCGGCGCCGCCGACGAATACGCCGCTCCCGCCAACGGCAACCGCCGTTCCCCCGACGAATACGCCGCTCCCGCCAACGGCGACCGCCGCGCCGCCAACGGCAACCGCCGCCCCGCCGACGGCGACCGCCGTTCCACCGCGGGCCACCGCCGCCCCGCCGACGGCAACACCATCCGCGCCGACCGCGACGCAGAAGTCCCGCGGGACCGCGACGCCGATCGTCTGAGCCCGGCGCTCATCCCCGGCAGCTCGGCGCGCCGGGCGTCTGACCTCGAGCGGGAAGCAGCTTCACGTGGACTCGACCGCGATATCCGGATATGAGAATGGAACGCGCCGGGGCGCCGGGGCGCCGGAGCGGGCAGTGGTCGGGATGCCCGAACCGGCTCCTACGCCGGGCGGGCGTCCCACCGGAAGAAGCGGACGGCGACGACCATCGCGACGACGAACACGCCGAGCAGCACCAGCAGGTCGGGCCAGACTGCGCCGAGACCGCGGCCATGGGTCATCAGTCCGCGCAGGGCGTCGACGAGGTAGGGGAGCGGCAGGATCCTCGTGATCGGGCGCAGCCACGCGGGCGCGTTCTCGAGGCTGAAGAAGATGCCGGAGAGGAAGAGCATCGGGAAGGTCAGCAGGTTCGCGTAGGAGGCGGCCGTCTCGGCGTTCGGCGAGATGCCGGAAATGGCGAACCCGATCGCGAGGAAGGCGAGCGCGCCGATCACGATCGCGATCAGCACCTGCGCCGGATTGCCGCGCCAGTGGAACCCGAAAAAGATCGTCGCGATCGCCAGCAGCACCAGCGACTGCATCACCGCCATGATCACCTGCGAGAAGATGCGAGCCAGGATAAAGCTCGTCAGCGGGAAGGGCGTGACCTTGATCCGCCGCAGGATGCCCCGCTCCCGGTAGTTCACGAACGCGGTCGAGAGGCCGATGATGCCCGAGTTCATCAGACTCATCGCGATAATGCCCGGAAGGAAGGCATCCATGAAGGTGATGTCGTCGGCCGCGCCCTGCCGCTCGTCGATCGCGACCGGCAACTCTCCGCCCGACGCCGCGATCAGCACCTCCCGCACCGCGCCCACCGCCACCGCCGCCGTCGGGCTGAGCGACGGGGTGTCGTAAAGCGTGACGGCGGGAACGGCGCCCGCGCTGGCCTCCGGGAAGACGAGCACCACATCCCGGTCACCGTCCGAGAGGGCCGCGAGTTGCCCGGCTTCCGTGCCGCGGGTGACGGTGAACGCCTCGTTGCCCGCCATGATCGCGGCGACGCGCTCGCCGTACTCGCCGACCGGTTCCACGAGACCGACGTGGAACTCGACCTGCAGGCCCCGGCTGAGCACCGCGCCGAAGATGACGATGAAGAGCGCGGGGAAGGCCAGATTCCAGAAGAGCGCGGTCCGGTTGCGGACGCTCATCTTCAGGTTGGCGGCGGTCATTGCCGCCAGCGAACGAAACGTGCTGCCCATGGAGTCCTTCCCGGAACGGCCGCGAACCCGAGGCAGGATACGCCGCCCGCCGCGCAGCGAACAGGGCGGGATGCACGACCGCCCAATCACCGGCCCCTGCACGCACCCCGGAATGGCAATGACCCCGGAACGGCTCGCCGTTCCGGGGTCATTGCCCGTCATCGTGTCGTGGGAGCGGCGGGGATCAGGCGCCCTTCTTGCCCTTG
>CAIPGK010000003.1 GCA_903864575.1 uncultured Chloroflexota bacterium | reverse complement strand
TCCTGCTGATCCTGCTGTTCAGCGTCAAACTCGGCTGGCTCCCGTTCGTCTATGACTCGGAGATCAGCGGATTCTGGCCCAACTTCAAGCAATCGATCATGCCGATCGCGGTGCTGGCGCTTGCCGGAGCCGCGCAACTGACGCGGTTTGTCCGCGCCTCGATGCTGGAGATCATCAGCCAGGATTTCGTTCGGACCGCTCGCGCAAAGGGTCTTCGGGAACAGTCTGTCGTGCTCGCCCACGCGATGCGAAACGCGCTCATTCCGGTGGTTACAATCATCACCTTGCAGATCCCCGAGATTTTCGGCGGCGCGATCATCACCGAGCAAATCTTCAGGATTCCCGGCATCGGTCGCGCGTTGATCGATGGCATCTCCAGCAAGGACGTTCCCGTCGTGATGGCGATCACCTTCGGCGTCGCGATCCTCGTCGTGCTTTTCAACGTGATCGCCGACATCCTCTACGCCATCCTCGATCCGCGCAGTCGGCTCGCCTGAGCGGGCATCGACGTTCCCGGAGCTGCCATGAGCCGCCTGTCCGACATCGAAGCCGAATCCGGGTCAGCACCCAGCGCGCTCGATGGCCGCCTGAACGCGCCGGTCGCCATCTCTCCACCCGCCGAAGGTTTGCCGCCTGCAGCGACGATCGACTTCCGACTGCGCGAGCAGCGGTCGCTCTGGGGCAACGCCTGGCAGCAGTTCCGCAAACACAAACTGGCGATGGCCGGGCTCGTCGTGTTCATCCTGATGATCCTTGCAACGTTTGTCGGTTCGGCCATCTATCCGCACGAAATCGACGAAATCGACTTCACCGCGATCACCGGCAACCTGTCGTGGCAACACCCGATGGGCACCGACTCGCTCGGGCAGGACATCCTTGCCCGCATCCTGTGGGGCGGCCGAATCTCGCTCGCGGTCGGCATCATCGCCGCGCTGGTCGCCATCATTCTGGGCACCACCATTGGCGCCGTCGCCGGATTCTGGGGCGGTGGAGTCGACACCGTGCTGATGCGGATCACCGACCTGTTCATCAGCCTGCCGCAGGTTCCTCTTCTGCTGGTGATCAGTTTCCTGTACAAGCAGAGTTTCTATGACTTCTTCGATGAACGATTCGGCAGTGGGATCCTCGGCATCTTCGTGCTGATCGTTGCGGTCATTGGCTTGCTGAACTGGATGCCGACCGCCCGCCTGGTCCGTGCGAGCTTCCTTTCGACCCGGGAGAAGGAGTTCATCGAAGCGGCCCGGTCGATGGGCGCGTCGCGCTGGTCCCAGATGTTCAAGCACATCCTGCCGAACGTGCTCAGCCCGATCATCGTCGCCGCAACGCTCGGGGTCGGCGCCGCGATCATCACCGAATCGGCGCTTTCGTTCCTCGGCCTCGGGTTCCCATCGGACATTCCCACCTGGGGAAGCATGCTCTACGAAGCAAAGGACCGCATCGAAATTGCTCCCCACGAAGCACTGTTCCCCGGCACGATGATCTTCCTCACCGTCCTCGCCATCAACTACATCGGGGATGGCCTGCGTGACGCGCTCGACCCGCGCAAGACCTTCTGAGCCGGAGCCGACCCATGCCGCTTTTTCACAAGCCGCCGCCGAGCATCTCGAGCGAATCGGCTCCGAGGGCTGAGCCGGCCTTTGCGTGGATGTCCTTCAGTCGCTTCGTCGAGGTGTATCCGGTGAGGACCGGCTGGCTCGTGATGTGGGGACGGTACGAGGATCTGGGCGCGATTCGCCACGTCGCAGGTCAGCGCACGTATTCAGCGCTCGATGGAGTCCGCCCGCGCATCGCAGCCGCGATCCGCGAGATGACCGGCGACGACGCACTCGCCACCGAGTCGCTCATCCGTTTCGACCACACGTCGTTTCCAGACCATCAGCCAGCCCGCCTCGCGGATCCCCTTTGACACCCATGGCCACCTTCCACGCCACGCCGAACCGCCCGGTCGGTGTGCTCGGCGCTGGAGCGATGGGGTCGCTCATCGCCGCGTCGTTGGCCGCCGCTGGCGAACCGGTCGTACTGTTCGCACGGGAATCGCCGCACGTGGCGGCCATTGTTCGGTCCGGAATCCTGCTCGTCGAGCCGGACGGGCATTGCCGCCGTGTCGCGTTGTCGATCGCGACCGACCCCGACCCAGCACGGGATATCCGCGCCCTGATCGTGCTGGTGAAGACCTGGGCAACGTCGGATGCGCTATCGGCGCTTGCTCCCATGCTTCCGCCAGATGCGCTGGTCGTGACGCTTCAGAACGGTCTGGGAAACCGGGAGACCATGTTGGCGGCCTGCCCTCGACAGGATCCTGCCCTGATCGTCTCCGGAGTCACCAGTGAGGCTGCGCTGATTCCAGATGCGGGCACCGTCCTGCACACCGGACACGGCTCCACCAGCATCGGGTTTGAGTCAGCCAGCCGGGCCGCGGTTCAGTCCCTCTGCGCGTCCCTCGGCGCCGCCGGCTTGCCATCCACGCCGGACCCGGCGATCCGAAATGCCGTCTGGCGCAAACTGGCGATCAATGCCGCAATCAACGGCGTCACGGCGCTTGCCGGGGTCGAGAACGGGAGGATCGCGACTGATGCGCAACTTCGAGGCATCGCCCTTCGCGCCGGGCAGGAGGCCGCCTCGGTTGCCCGCTCGGAACGCGCCGAACCCGGTGACATTGAGCGGGGGATTCTTGACGTTGCCCGATCGACCGCACGCAATCGCTCCTCCATGCTCCGCGACATCGAGGAGGGCCGCAGGACCGAATGGGCATCGATCTACGGCGAGATCGTGCGGCTCGCAGGCGTCCATAATCTCGATGCCCCGGTGTGTGAAACTCTTGGAGCGCTCGTGAGCGCCAGAGAACGGGCAGTGATAGCGACAGACATCAGCGAGGAATTGGCGTGAGCAAGGTCGAGCAGCAACCGCACGGGAAACTGACGATTCCGATCATCAAGGCGCGGCGGGGGGGCGAAAATCTGGTGATGGTTGCCACCTATGACTACCCGACGGCGCGACTCTGCGAGCAGGCCGGGGTG
>CAIPGK010000002.1 GCA_903864575.1 uncultured Chloroflexota bacterium | reverse complement strand
GGCGTCCTGTTCCTCGGCTCCGGAGTATACAGCGGGGCCCGTGCGGTCCCGCCTCATCGATCATTGACGGGCGTTTTTCCAGGCATTGACCCTTTCCAGTACCGCACGGGCATTGGCCCGGCTCTCCTCGGTGGGCGGGTTGCCGTCGATCATCTCGGCCAACTCCTCAAGCCGCGCGAGGCCTTCCAGTTCATGCACGCGAGAAACGAGGCGACCACCAGCCTCCTGTTTCTCGATGCGGAAGTGGGTTTCCGCAAATGCCGCAATCTGCGTGTGGTGCGTGATGACCAGCACCTGATGTGAGCGGGAGAGGTCCCACAACTTCTCCCCCACGACCTGAGCCGACCGTCCCCCCACGCCGACATCCACCTCGTCGAACACGAGTGTCGGCGTGGAATCCGCCTCGGAGAGAATGGACTTCAGCGCCAGCATCAGTCGCGCCGTTTCACCACCGGAGGCCACCCGTCCCAGCGGCTTCAGCCCTTCCCCGGCGTTCGGCGCGAGCATGAACTCCACCCTGTCTGCCCCGGTCTCGTCGATGGCGACCGTCCGGTTCGGCCCGCCGTCCGAGAACGGAACCCCGTCGGCTGCGTCCAGTTGGGTCACGCGAACGGCGAACGCGGATCGGCCCATCGCGAGCTCGGTAATCGCCTGCACAACCGCGTGGGACAACCGCTCTCCAGCCTCGCCCCGTTTTACCGAGAGTGCACTCGCCAGTTGTCCTGCCTTGTCGCGCAGCTCTTCCTCGCGCAGGCGCAAACTCTCAACGTCGCCCCCGGCGTTCTCGTAGTCGGCGAGTTCCTCGGAGGCGTCCGCCCCGAACCGGATGACCTCCTCGACCGTCGCGCCGTATTTGCGCTTGAGCGCCTTGAGATCGTCCAGCCGCTCCTCGACCGCCGCCAACCGCTCCGGGTCTGCCTCGGCGTTCTCCCGATAATCCCGGACTTCGACTGCGATGTCTTCGAGCAGGAAGACCAGTTCGGAGAGCCGCTCCGCCAACTCGCGAGCCGAGGAATCGAGCGACGCGATCTCTCCAACTCGCTGGCTTGCCTGCCGGAGCGCCTGCACAGCGGAAAGCGCGGCCGGTTGATGGACGTCGTCGCCCCCGGAGATGAGCGTGTAGGCGACGGCGGCATCTTCGGCGAGCCGCTCCGCGTTGGTGAGGACCGTGCGTTCCGAGGCGAGCTCCGCCTCCTCGCCCTCGCGAAGGCCCGCGGACTCGATCTCATCTACCTGGAACCGCAGCAGATCCGCCCGCTGCGCGCGCTCCCGGGCATTCGCGCTGATGTCCGCGATGCGGGCACGCACCGAGGACAATTCGGCAACTACCCCAGCAAGGGCCAGCCGCTCCGCGACGAGTCCACCGAAGCGATCGAGCATCTCGAGGTGCTCTCCGGGGCGCAGCAGGGAGAGATGATCGCTCTGCCCATGGATATCGACCAGCATTGCGCCGATCCGGGCGAGCGTCCCGGTGGTCACGGCGCGGCCATTGATCCGTGCTCCACCCCGGCCACCGGGAGCAATCTCTCGCGAGAGGATCAGCAGGCCGTCCTCGGGTTCGACACCAAACTCCTCGAATACCGTCGACGCTTCGGGCCGCAGCATCGCGCGATCCACGTCGAACGTCGCCTCGACGCGGGCTGCTTTCGCGCCGGTCCGCACCATGTCCCCCGAAACACGCTCACCCAGCACCGCGCCGAGCGCGTCGATGAGTATGGACTTTCCCGCACCCGTTTCACCGGTCAGGGCGTTGAAGCCCTCGCGAAACGGGATACGCGTCTCGTCGATGATGGCGAAATCGCGGATGGCCAGTTCCAGCAGCATCGTCCTGCGCCGATCTCCCCGGCTAGGCCCCTAGGCTTCGTCGCGCTTCAGGAACCCCGTCATGCAGTGAATACCACCGCCCCCTTTGATCAGTTCCCCAACCTCGACGGTGACGCACTCAACCCCGGCAGCCTCGTATTTCGCTTGCATCCGCTGGCCGCCGGTGGGCATCAGCACCTTGCCAGGCTCCAGCGCGACGAAGTTCATGGGCAGGCAATCCTGCGCTTCCTGCTCGTCCGCCACCTCGACCAACCGAAACCCTCGCTCCCTGAGTTTCTGCACGACCTTGAGCGGTGTCCGGCGCGGCCAGACGACCGCAAGATCGCGGTCGAGCACGTTCAGCAGGCCGTCGAGGTGCATCGCTCCCCACGGCAGGCCAACCCGGACTACCTCCCGGACGCCGATCTCCCTCAGCATCCGCTCCACCTGGTTCGCGCCCTCCTCGTTGGTTCGCAGACCTTCCGCGAGGAAGCAGAGCTCGCGGTCGATCCAGGTCACGTCCGCGCCTTCGAATGAGCCGCTGCCGTGGACCGTCATCAGGATCGGAACCCCAATGCGACCGAGCGCCTCCGCGACAAACCGCTCTTCTCCAGCGCGCACCGTTGACGCCGGGCGGGTCACGATGGCGCCCTCCGGCGTCATGAGCATCAGGTCGCGCATGAAGTAGGAATTGGGCTTGTCGAGGCGGCCATTCTCGACGTAGTGGACCTCAACGCCACTGGCGCGGTAGGCGGCGGCCATCGCGTCATGCTGCTGGCGGGCGATTGTCGGGTTGAGATCGGAGCGCATCTGGACCTTCTCGAAGTCCTCGATGGCCTCGAGCTCCGGTCCGGGTCGCCGGATCAATACCGCACGGAGTTTCCCGCACTCCGAGGAAACGCCCCAGTCTCCCCACCACTCCGGCATGTCCTCGCGGAAGTGCGCCGTGCGCTGGGACCAGTTGTCTCCGCCATATGCAGCCGTGAGCGCCATTGCCGTCGCACCCTCCCAAGGCATGTCTTCGCATCCGTTGCTTGACATCCAACCCCCTCCGCCGGTCGCAGCATGGACCGGGAGGCATTGATGCGCCAATCATGTCGGGGATGCCGCCGGATGGCTCCCGGCGGCATCCCGGTCAGGTCAGTGGGCGGCGGGGATGGCAGCTAGTCCGCCGCCGAACTCCCATTCGACCACATTGCGCGGGCAACCACCTCCGGCTTGATCGGCAGCGAGGTCACCCGAACTCCCACAGCATCGCGAATGGCGTTCGCCACCGCTCCCGGTCCGGGGATGGACGGCGGCTCGCCGACGCCCTTCGCGCCATACGCGCCGTACTCGCTCGGCAATTCCACCAGCACCGTCTCGATGGGCGGGATCATCGCCGCACGCGGCAGGGTGTAGTCCATCAACGTCGCCGTCTGCAGCTGGCCCTCGCTGTCGTAGGCCATGCCCTCGTAGAGCGCCCAGCCGAGCCCCTGCGCCACGCCACCGTGGACCTGCGCCTCGACCAGCGCCGGGTTGATCGCGGTACCGACGTCCTGGACGGCTACATACCGGGTCACCCTGGTCTCGCCGGTCAGATCGTCGACCTCGACCTCAGCGAGGTGAACCGCGAACCCCGGCGCACTCTCGGTAATCGCAGAGGAACCTTTGCCGTACACCGGCTCGTACTTGCCGGCGAAGGTCATCGTCATCCCGGCAATCTGCTTCAGGCTGATCCCGGAATCGGGCACGCCCTTCACCCGAACCATGCCATCGGACATTTCGAGGTCATCGACCGATGCCTCCAGCGCCTGCGCCGCGACCTCAAGGATCTGGTTCCGGGCATCGGCCGCGGCGCGTTCGACCGCCTTGCCGACGGTGTAGGTGATCTTCGAACCGCCGGTTCCCCCCGCAAACGGCGCGGAATCGGTCGAGGCCGTCGTGACCGTAATGTCCTCCGCCTTCATGCCAAAGGCCTCGGCGGAAATCTGGGCGAACGCCGTGTTCGACCCGGTGAGATCGACCGAGCCGAGCACGACCGTCAGTTTGCCGTTCGCGTCCAGCCGGCAGATCGCCGTGGCAGGCTCGATGCCCCCCGGCCACCCTCCAACCGCGATGCCGACGCCTCGCCCTGCCGCGCGAGCCTGCTCGCGGTTCTGCCACGACGGGTGAGCGCGCAGCGCTTCAAGGCACTGCTTCAGGCCAATCTTCGGCCAGGAAGCGCCGTTGGGCCGGGGATCCCCATCCACAACGCAGTTCCGGATCCGGACTTCCAGCGGATCGAGCCCAAGTTTCAGCGCCAGTTCGTCAATGGCGGATTCCATCGCGAAGGCAGCCTGCTGCGCGCCGGGCGCCCGGTACGCGCCCGCGCCCGGCTTGTGCGTCAGCACCTCATGACCCTTGATCTCAAGATTCGGGAACCGGTACGACCCGCCGAGAAGGATCGACCCGATGCTGAGCGGCGAGCCGCCGGCCGCGCCCGTGTCGAACGTAACGCGCGCCTGAACCGCCGTGAAGGTGCCCTCAGCGTCCGCGCCGAGTTTCACCGTGATTCTGCAGTCGGGCGCGGGATTGCCGGACAGGAAATCCTCCATCCGGGTGTACTGCAGGAGCACCGGCCGATTCACGGCCACCGCCATCGCCGCGACCAGCGGCTCCAGTAGCACGAACTTGCCGCCGAATCCGCCTCCCACCGGCATCGGGACCACATCCACTTTCTGCGTCGGCAGGCTCACCGCTTCCGCGACCCGGTTGCGGCAATGGAACGCAGCCTGAGTGCTGGTGTAGACGGTCAGATCACCCAGCGGCTCGATGGCTACGAGGCATGCCTGCGTCTCGAGATATCCCTGATGGACCGTCAGCGACTCGAACGTGTGCTCGACCACGGCCGCGGCCTGTCGGAAGCCCGCCTCGATATCACCCCGGTGAAAGTTGACCGTGTTGGAGACATTGCTGGGCAGGATGATGTCGTTTTCTTCGGCCGCGAGG
>CAIPGK010000001.1 GCA_903864575.1 uncultured Chloroflexota bacterium | reverse complement strand
GCTACGGCTGAGGTCAGGGTGGTGACGGCGGGCGAGCTCCCGATAGATGGACATTAGGTCGGCATGCTCCTCGCCTGTGAGGTTCGGCCGAGAGGATTGAGACTCGCGCAACTCCTCCCATTCCCGGACTTCTTCCTGTTGCTTCCGCAATCGCTCCCACGCTTGCTGCATCGCTTCCGAAACATCGCTTTCGATGAGTTCGGGATCGATGTCCGAATGTTCATGAAGCCGGGCGATAAGTAGTTCGTATTGCCGTATCGCCGCCTTGACCCGGTCGATTTCGAGATACAGTGGACCGATCGTCGCGTGATAATCGGCCTCGAATGCGGCGATCTCGGACTTCAACTCCGCGAGTTCCCGCTGCAGGTCCACGACCACGCCTTTGAGGCGCTCGACCTCGCCAAGTAGCCGGGCGTATTCGCGTTCTTCAGGCGTGGTGGTGCGGACGAGATCGGTCACGGTTGGTCCGTTCCGGTGGTCCGGCGGCGTGTGGGGCAATTCTGCCGAATCCAGCGAACACTCTCAATTGGGATGGCGGCGAAACATCTGTGAGCCGCGCTATTTCGCCGGCTGCGGTCCTGCGGGGCAGTCGCTCATGAACTCCTCGACCGACATGCCGATGCCGGGGAGGGATTCCCACGTGGCGTCACCGGGCTTCGACTGCACCATGTACGCCCAGTGCGCCATGCTGTCGGTGCCGGTCTGGTTCTGCATCGTCCACTCGCCGTTCTTCCTGATCATCTGCCCGAACCCCTGGTTCAGCAGTGTCCGGCCGTTCCCGATTTGCTGGGTGAACATCAGCAGGACCTCGCCCTGCGGGGTGACCGACCCGACCAGCGATTTGCAGGCGATCGGCCCATTCCCGATTTTGGCCGCGGTGGGACCCCAGAAGTAGCCGTCGCGGTAGCCCGTGATCTGGTAGACGGTCTGGTCCCGGGTCTTTGTGATGATCTGCGTCTCCGGGTCGAACGAGACCGCCGGGAGATTCGTCTTCGGCACGATCCAGGTCGTGCCGACGAGTGTCGACCAGTCGGTGACGTTCGGCCTGGCGCGTTTGGCGACCACCGCGCCAGTGGCGGCGAGGAGGATAGCGGCTATGGCGATGATGCCCAGAAGCGGAACGAACCTGCGCATGTGTCCTCCTCGCGACGCCGGTCTATCGCTGCCTGCTCAGCCCCGGTATCGGAGCGCAACGCTACCATGCCGGGGTAACGCCCGTATGGCGGGCGTGGCGGCGGTTCCCGCTCCCGGCTGGGATGAAACCGAAGCGTGGGGCGCGAGCGCGCCTCCTGCGCGATAGTGTGCCGGATTGGCGGCGGCGGGGTCATTGGGCAACCGTTGCGCCGCGATGCGATGCACCTGCGATGAAAGCCGGAGTCCATGCGCCGTTTCCCGCGACTCTCCCCGGACATTCTGGCCGTCTACTTGCCGACCGCGCTGCTGGCGTTCAGCCAGGGGCTGCTGGTGGCGACGCTGCCGCTCTACGCGCAGGGGTTCGGCGTCGGGTACGAGTTGATCAGCCTCGCGGTCGGCGCGGCCGCGCTCGGCACGCTGGCGATGGACGTGCCCGCCGGGGCGCTGCTGGGCCGGATGGGGCTGCGGCCGGCGATGATCGGCGGGTCGGCGCTGGTGGCGGTCTCGACGCTGCTGCTGGCGATGACGCAGCACTTCCCGCTCGTCATCGCGCTGCGGTTGCTGGCGGGGGTGGGCACGGCGATCTGGGGGCTGTCGCGCCACGCCTACATCGCCGAGGCGATCCCGGTGGCGGCGCGGGGAAAGGCGCTCTCGACCTTCGGCGGGATCAACCGGATGGGGCTGTTTCTCGGGCCGGTCGTCGGCGGGGTGGTCGGCGCGGCGGTGGGGCTGCGCTGGTCGTTCGTGCTGTCCGCGGTCCTCGCCGGGGCGGCGCTGGTCATCTCGGTGGCGCTGCTGAAGCCCGCGCCGCGCGCGCAGGGCCCTGCCCACAAGGAGCGCTGGGGGCTGGTCGCGCGGATCGTGCAGGAGAAGGGGCGGGACCTCGGCGCGGCGGCGGTCGCGCTGACGATGGCGCAGATGATCCGCGCCGGGCGCTATCTCATCATCCCGCTCTACGGCGCGGACGTGCTGGGGCTGGACGCCGGCCAGATCGGGCTGGTGATGACCCTCGGCGCGCTGACCGACGTGGCGATGTTCGTCCCCGCCGGGATCGTGATGGACCGCTTTGGCCGCAAGGTCGCCTCGGTGCCGAGTTTCACGGTGATGGCGCTCGGGGTGGCGATGATCCCGCTGGCCCATTCCTTCCTCGGGCTGGTGGCCGCGTCGGTCGTGATCGGGCTGGGCAACGGCCTCGGCTCCGGGGCGATGATGACCCTCGGCGCGGACCTCGCCCCGCCCGGCGCGACCGGCGAGTTCCTCGGCGTCTGGCGGCTGATCGGGGATGTGGGG